>NZ_JBBKBX010000008.1:0-136475 GCF_037890365.1 Blautia sp. HCN-20427
TATTTTCTGTTTTCAAATCTGTTTCTCCTTTCAGCTTTTACTCAACCACAGCGGACATTGTTAATGAATAAAAAAAAGGGCACTCTCTGAAAGTTTTTTCTTTCAAAAAGTGCCCTCAACAATCCATATTGTTGGAGTAGTATTACTGACAACTAATCACCATTCTTCATGATGATTCATGTTGGAATACGAATTTGTTGTCAAATTGTTGTCAAAGAAAATTTTTGTTGTCAAATTGCGAAGTGTTTTTACTCACTTAGTACAGTTTTGCTCCTGCTGGAATCTTATCATCAAGAATCAAAACATTGAGTCCTTCTCTTCCTTCTACAAGGTGTGTCGCGGAGATGATCATACCGCAAGAATCAATTCCCATCATCTTACGTGGTGGAAGGTTTGTGATTGCAAGTAATGTCTTTCCTACTAAGAATTCTGGCTCATAGTAGTCGTGAATTCCGCTTAAAATCACACGATCTACGCCACTTCCGTCGTCTAATACGAACTTCAGAAGCTTCTTAGATTTTGGAACTGCTTCACATTCTTTTACCTTTACAGCACGGAAATCTGACTTGCTGAATGTGTCAAAATCAACCATATCTTTGAATAATGGTTCCACTTCTACATTAGAGAAATCATATGTTTCTTTCACTTCAGCGATTGCTTTTTCCACTGTTTTTTCAACCGGCGCAGACTGTGCAGCATTATTAGCTTCATTCTTTGCAGCGCCCATGCTCTTCATTGTCGGGACTTTCTCCGACGCAATTCCGAAGCCACTCATATTCCTGAGCAACTCCCTACTTTGCTTTTTTCAACCAGATAAAAAGCCTTGTTTACCTTTAAAATTGATTACTTTCCGCATAAGCAGTTGTATTATTTGATGTATTTGATGTAAATCCCGATTGAGAGAATGGGTTTTTCAATCGGATTGCTTACTAAATTATAATCTTTATGATTGAATAAGTCAATCAGACCCAAAAAAGCAGCGTACCAATTTTCATTTTAAAGTACGCCACTTTTTCCTACGCTATTGAATTATTAAAGTATTTATCCAATCCATCAAACTCGGTTCTTTTTAGTTCCTTTGTTACATCAGTATAGATATTTAAGGTTGTTGTTATATCCTTATGTCCGAGTGTATCCTGAATAACTTTTATATTTACACCTGCTTCACACATTCTTGTTGTAAATGTATGTCTGAGCGAATGACAACTAAAATGTGGTAAAAGCACTTCTGGGTTTTCTGTTTTCAAAAACTGCTCATCGTTGCAATCACGGATTATGCGTCGGATTGCCTTATTCAAAGTCGATTGATGTTGTGGCTGTCCGAAGCGATTGAGAAATATAAAATCTGTATATCCATCTATGGTCGCTTCGCAGTGAACCCCTAGCAGTTCTTGTCTTTCTTTTTCCATAACAAATGCTTCTTTAACAAAATCGAGCATCGGAACTTGTCTATTTCCTGCTTCTGTCTTTGGAGTATTCACATTGAAATAGCAGCCCTTTTTTCCTTCAGAAGTTCTGTGGTCATAATAAACCAACGTGTGATTAACATCTATAATCCCATCTTCCAAATCAATATCACACCATCTGAGTCCAGTAACTTCTCCAACTCTTAACCCCGTTCCAAGCATTACTGCAAACACCGGATACCAATACACTGCTGTATTAGAGTTCTTCAGATAATCCATAAACAATTCCTGCTCAGGTCGAGTAAGTCCCCTGCGTTTCTCTGTCTTGAAGCAATGAGCTTTTTTCAATTCCCTTAAAACATTATTTGTCGGATTGTTTCTGATATAGTTATCATCAACCGCCATATCAAATATCTGATGAAGAATGTTGTGGACACCATCAACCGTTGCTGGCTTCAATCCTCGCTCATCAACCAGATAATTATAAAATCTCTTAATGTCAGATTTCAAAAATGTTGAAACTCTCTTAGAACCAATTTGCCGACGTACAAAGGTTTCATAAATATATTTGTAATTCTCAAAAGTGTTGTTTTTCAATCCTCTCTTCAGGTCTTTCCACAACTCATATAAATCATCGAGTGTAACATATCGTGCTTCCGCTTTTATGCCATCACTTTTGTCTTTCTCAATCGCTTCCTCTTTAATCCTGAGTGCTTCAAGCGTTTTTGAATAAACATATCTTCTTTTATGGTTTTCATCAGTCCAACTGTACTGATAACTTCCATCACTTCTTTGAAGTTCTCCCGTGCGAAGAACTGTCCTTGTTTTATCTTTTCGTTTTGGTCTTGCCACGGCTGTTCCTCCTATATTTCATTCCTGCTATTTAAAAATTCCACAAATTTGTCGATGATGACATACACCTGATAACCGTCTGTCGTCATAAAATTGCAGTCTTTCCTTTTCATCAACTCTCGTATTTTTCCCCTTCCGATACCTGTATAAGCAGCTGTTTCATTTACCGACAAACATTTCTTTTTCCAAAATGGCTGCTCTTTTTTCTTTTCTATAAGGCTTTCCCGATAAGCAATCATTTCTTCATCTGCAAAATCCACATTCATCGTTCCACCTCCTAAATCTCATACATTTTTTCAATGTACTCATCAAACAATTCTCTTTTTATCATTCGGCGTTTTCCCACCCATAACACAAATGGACAATCAGCAAACCTTGTCATTTCACGAAGTTTTTCTCTGCCAATGCCGGTATAGGCAGTAGCTTCATCAATGGTCAGATACGGCTTATGCCATATCGGTACTTCTAATCTTTCTTTTTTTACTGGATTACTCACAATAATACCTCCTCATATCGAATACTGCTTTTTTATAAATTCAACAAATTCTTCTCTCTTGATAAGTCGCTTTGAGCCATTCCATAAAACGAACGGACATCTTTCATTATCGGTAAGCTGTCTGATTTTTCTGCTTCCAACACCTGTATAAGCTGCGGCTTCATCAATTGTAAGCATTACTTTCTCCCAAAGTGGGACATTATAGATTGTTTCATCTTTTTCGTTGTTCATATGCTGTAACCTCCTTTGCGTGGTTACAGCATACTTAAAAATCTACACTGAGCCAACGATGCGAATTTGCTCATCGCAGATTTGACTTTTTCATTAAATAGAATACTGATTTGCAATATATTCCTCAAAAATTTTTCGCTTTATCATTCGGCGGCTTCCTATCCAAAGTACAAACGGGCAATCTTGCTTTTCCGTCATTTCATAAAGTTTTCCTGTTCCAATATTGGAATATATAGATGCTTCTTCAATCGACAAATTAGGCTTATGCCAAAGAGGTACATTATAACTCAGCTTCTTTACACTGCTATTAGACATTCTTACACCTCTTTTCTTTCTTTGATGAATATCTGTCGGTAACAACATAATCCCAACCATCCCCATCGCACTTATCACATCTATCTTTTCGCTTTGCAAATGGGTCAAGTCGCCTTACAATATAGTCTGGATTGTGAATGTAATCATTCAGGCACTTCGGGCATAGGCAGCGAATATTTTCTTTTCCCTCTGGCTTGTAAACCCAAAGTCCAAAAGTCTTTTTCAAAGTTGCATTTATCTGTCTGAAAAGTTTATCGTCATCTACCGTACCTATGTATTCACGTAAATCCTCTCTATTGACTGTCCGAATCTGTTCCAGAAGAACCATTGACGGTTTCTTCAGCCCAAACTCCTCGCCGAGAATAATGTGCGATGGCAAATATCTTTTCTTGATTACACTTGTAACTGCCGCAACAATAATCGTCGGAGCATTCTGATTATAATCATCCGCCTGAACGACAAGCACCGGACGCTCTCCGCTTTGTACTGAACCACTGTTATCTCCAAAGTCATAGTAGAATAAATCCCCACGACAAATCATTTTTTCTTTCATATACATAACCTCACAAGAATCTAATTTTTAAAGTGTCATTCGTATCCGGAATGAAATAACCCCTTCACTCATTTGGACAAAGGGGACTGAAATGCACACCCAAAATCAGAGATTTTCATAAAATTTGATAAAGTTTTTCTTTGCCGCAGCAATAGACTTATCCACGGAGCTGTAATATACGCCCTCCTGCTTTGCAATCGCTCTGGAACTCAGACCGCAGCATACATTCTTCATAAGGCGTTCCCTTTGAAGTGGCTGCAACATTGAAAGTGCTATCCTTGCTTTCCTGATTTCACACTGACGCAATTCTTCTCTTTCCAGTTCAAGCCTTTCTTCCTCTGCTCTTTCAAACGGGTCGTCAAACATAATGGCAAGCTCTTTATGAAACTGTGAGGACATTTCATCGTCATATCCATAGCAGTCAAGTGTGCGACTGCTTCTCTTTGCATACTTGTTCTCATTTCGGTTTGCATCGTCAATTACCTCTCCCTGAGCAATGGAAAGATGAACAAACGGAGAATATCTTTCTATAATAAGTGGATACTTCTCCCAAAGCTCTTTTACAGACAATTCCGTAATAATCGCCCATTTCTCATCTCCGGTATAACCGTTATATTCGTATTTAAGGTTTATCAGTTTACAATCCTTTGCAAATAATTCTTCTTGTTCTGTTAATGTAAGTTTGTTTTTCATTTCCGTAATCTCCTTTGAATTTTGAAAAATTGATAAGTTTCAAAATTCGGAAATTACGGGTACTCAGCTATCTGGCACTGCCATGCGTTATAAAACATAAAAGTCCTTTCCCAAGTAAGGGAAAAGACCTAATACTGCACGAAGCATAATCGAATAAAACAGCAACAAAAAAAGCACCGTCGAATCTGGACAGCAAAGAATACTTCTATTCTTCACTTATCCGGCTTCGTACGGTGCTTGGTAGTTTAGCAAATAAATTGCTTATCTCCGCTTACTCGATTAGAAATCGTTTCGATATTTACTTGTAATCTTCATCGCCTGCAATTCCTGCCATATCCGTTCCTACGGATTCTGCGGAAGTAAGCAAGATTTAAAATGTGGACATTCTTGCATTTCTGACACTTCACACTCAAATGTCCGGTTGCGTCTGAAAAAACTCTCTGTATCCTGAACCCGCAAGTCGGGCAGAGAATATCACGCTCTTTCAGGCTTTCTGCTTCTACTCTTGACAGAAGCAATCTCTTTTGTATTTCAGGTGCTACCTGAGTCTGTAACCTCATTGCGAAACACCTCCAAGATTTAATTCATTGGAAATGTATTCAAGGATATTGTGATACTCAAATAGTCCCATATCTCTCAATCTGATAACCAAGGCTGTATAAGATACTCCGATATAAGCTGCCATTCTACGAATAACTGCTTTTTCCTTTGAAGCAATGGTATTATCACCATAAACTTTTATCGGATTTGACTGATTATATTTCGCCAAGGCATTTTCAATAATCCTTCTCGGCATAAGAAGCGAAGCTCCCATTGTATCTGCCTGCCACTCAACAGACGCAAACATCTGAGCCAGTTCCTCTTTGGAATAACTACGCTCAATGTCATACTCTGCATGAAAGCGTCCTTCACTCGGCATTGCATACATCTTACTCAAGATATGATGTGACGCTTCGTGTGCCATTGTAAACCTGCGACGTCCTTGCTCCTTTTCGGCAAGAAGAAATTTATCAAGTACGATGGTATCTTTCGGGAAAACAAAGGGAATAATTTTTCCGTCCTGATGTACCAGCAGTGGTGTTGCTCCATCTGCCAGAAAGCCAATCCTGCCTGCATCATCTTCTGCGAAAGAAGCGTATTCAATTCGTAACATAAGAAATTCTGTAATGAAATGTTCTATGTCGATGGATTGAATCACTCGATTGCTAAACTTATTAGCGTAAGCTGTTATCAAGCCTTCGCTGATTTCTTCCAACTCGGCTCTTGACATATAAATACTCAAGTTGTGTCCACCTCCGACTCCACCTTGTCCGGCGGTGCAACTCCTCCGGCAAAGTTCTGTTGTATTTCCGCACTATCCAAATTGATTAGATAGCGAATTCCTTCAAGTGTTCTCATTCGTCTGTCCTCTGTTATAGTTCTTTGATGATGTGACAAGCCACACCCTGAATGCAGCACTCATCTACAATGATGTCTTTCATCTTCTTATTTTCCGGGTGGAGAATGATTTTCTTATTCTCATCATCTCGGAAGTAGCGTTTCAATGTATTCTGATTATCCACAAGGGCAACTACTATATCGCCCTCTTTGGCTTCTACCTGCTTTTTGACAACCACAAGGTCGCCGTCATCAATCCCTGCTTCAATCATAGACTGACCGCTTGCTCTTAATATAAAGAAATCTCCTTTGCCGAAAATAGCAGTAGGAAGTGATACATATTCTTCAATATTTTCTTCCTCATACTGAGGACTGCCACAAGGAATAGAACCTACAATCGGTGTCTGTGTCTGTTCGCCACTGTACTTACGTGTCACATTGGTGCGAATCTCCTGCCCGTCGTACTCAATCATATTCTTCTCAGCCATCTCTACTAAGTATTTATATGCTGTACCTCTGGCAATGCCAACAGCTTCAGCAATTTTTGTAGTCGATGGGGATTGTCTGTTTTGCAGGTAATAATCCTCGATATACTTTTTTATTTCACTCATAAGTTCAGGACTCTTGCTTCTCATACCTGCACCTCACTTTCTTTTCTATCGGAAGCAGTTTGCTTTCGATAGTCTTATTATACCTGATACGAAGAATTTTTCAAGTAGGTTTTTCGTAAAAGAAAAGAGGTGTCGCAATTTGCTAACACCTCAGTATCTTTCAATATTTTCATTGAAAAATTTCGCCCATAAAGGCTTTTTTGTTCAATGAACTTAGATTTTGCAATTTGTGCAGACCGTCTGCACAAATTCTATTCTGTTTCCTTTTCTTCGTTATCCTGCTGCTGAAGATAAAACATTGCCTTTTGGGTTTCAATCTCCGCTTTCAGTTCTTCTTTTGTCGGTAAGTATAATTTGTACTTGGAAGCAAATAATTGTTCATTGCCGTGCATAACAGAATAACGGGCAATATCATCATCTGTATCGGAACAAAGGACAATACCGATTGTTGGGTTATCGCCCTCGCTGCGTTTCAGTTCATCATACATACGGATATACATATCCATCTGTCCTACATCTTGATGTGTTATCTTCTCTGTTTTCAAATCAATAAGGACAAAGCATTTCAGTATGTAATTGTAGAATACTAGGTCGATATAGTAGTCCTGCTTCTCCGTATGAATATGCTGCTGTCTTGCCACAAAAGCATATCCCTTTCCAAGCTCCATCAAGAATTTCTGCAAATTGGAAAGGATACTTTTCTCAAGGTCACTCTCTGTAAAATCTGTATTCTGCGAAAATCCTAAGAACTCCGCAACTACCGGATTTTTGATGAACTCCAACTTATCATTCTGATACGGTGTAGTCAGTTCCTTCATTTCACTTTCTACAAGCTCTTTTTTCTGAGTCCCCAGCATACGATAATAATACTGAGAAGAAATGTTCCTCTGCAAAGTACGAACACTCCAAGTCTGTTCTGCGGCTTCTTTCTCATACCAGTCACGAACTTCAGGGTCTTTGACCTGTAATAATGTTCTATAATGCGACCACGAAAGCAGAACGCCGGATTGTCTACACGCCGTGTCGACAATTTCAGGAAAGGTTTTATAAAACTTCAGACAATGATATAAATTACTTCTATCATATCCTTTTCCATATCGCTGAGTCAGTTCTTTAGAAATTTTCTTTATTACCTCTAGCCCATACTCCGAACGTTCATCTCCACCTAATTCTTCTTCTGCTATTCTGTAACCAATCAACCAATTTCTCTGCACGAGCAATGTATTGACAGCCTGATATGCAGCTTTTTGTGAGGACTCGATAATCCCACACATATCCTTTAAGATGTCATCGGTTTTAACAAAATTATCCATAAAACTATTTTGACCGATTTTTTCTAATTTATTCTCCATAGCTACCGCTCCTTTGGATTTTATTTTCAAATTATTCGCTTTCCTGCATACCCTCATCGGCTTGTGAAATCATCTGTCTGTATTGTTCTTTCACACTCTCAGGTGCAAGTATCTGTACTTTGCCGTTGAAGCCAAATACCCAACCGAAAAAAGTAGGACTGGCTGATATTTCGGTCTGTACTCTGAAAGACGTCATATCATATGCAAGGGTTGTCACATCTTCTCCGAAACGGTCTACCATTGTTTTCATCAGACTGTTATCACACCGTAAATCCACAAGAACTTTCTCGCCTGAGAACATAAAGAAAACTTCCTTTGTGTAATTCTCAATATCAAAATCATCAGGCATAGGAACAATATCTTTATCCAATATCTCCGGCTTGGAAGCAATACGGTCTACCCTGAAATTGATAACCTTGCTTTTCTTCTCTGAATATCCGAGAACATAATAATAGTCCCCACACCAGAGAAGTTTATACGGACTGAGCTTATACACTTCTCCTTTATTCTTCAGAACCTTTTTCTTTAATCCGGTATAATCGTAATACTGGAAAGAAATCTGCTTGCCTGCGTTGATGGCGTCATTTATAGCGTCGATGATATAATATATCTGCTCATTATCCGGCTTAATGCGATTGACCACATAGTTATTACGCTTCAGCTTTGCCACCTGCCCCGGACTGGTCATTGTATGTATCTTCTCAATCAGAGTTTCGCTTTTCTTCTTTGTAATGAACTTCGATGACTCTACTGCATCTATCAGCAACTTCAGTTCCGGCAATTCAAACTTACGACTGGCTACAAAGTATTTGCTCTGAGTAGAATGGATAGTAACAATGTCCATTCCAAACTCCTGAAGTGCAGCAATGTCTTTCGTAACAGTAGTTCTATGTGCAGATATTCCATATTCATCATTCAATATATTGATTAACTGTGTTGTGGAAAGAGGATTTTCTTCATCGGTTCTTTCCAGTAAAATCTTTTGTAAATATAAAATTCTTGGCTTTGTTTCCATAATTTTTATATACCAATCGCTCCATCAATAGTATCTGTCTACTTTTTCTTTTTAGGCTTAGGTGCTGGCAATTCGTCATACATCGCATTAAACAACCCTGTTAAAAACTCCTTACTATCAACATCTTCCACAAGCAGCATTTCCTTTGCCCCATCATACGGCAATTCATAGGTAGCTGTCGGCATATATGAAATTGCTGATTTTATCGGTTTTACAAGTAATCTGTCATCATAAATTCCGCCGACAATTTTACCATGATAATAAATAATATATTCGCCCATCATCGCACGGAAAGTAATCTCGTCCAATTCTGCCAACTGTTCTAATATAAATTTCAAATATTCTTTACTTGATGCCATTAGTTGTCCTCCGACCTAATTTCATTTTACTCGATTTCTTTTTTATGATTCAAGTGTATTCCAATATGTCCAATCCCCAATATGATTGCTGCAACAAATAAAAACGGGTTTTTGCCATATATACTCAATAGACAAAATGCACATACTGGCAATGTTGCACCTGCCACCGGAATACCCAGTAAGCTGCTGTACATATCCTTCATTGTCTTAGCACTTCTGAAATATCTAATCCAATACACCTCATATAAGACCATCAAAACAAATGCAATTAAAAGTATTACAGTCCAACCGGATATTTCATTGATATTAAAATCTCTGAATATCAATGACAAGCAGGTTACAGAAATTTCTCCCACTCTTTCAAATAACAGCAGTACCCTGTTTTCATTTTTCACATACTTATCATAATCTTTCGGCTTATTTTTACTCCATACAATATTTGGTAGCATCAGCATCAATAAAAATATTAAACCTATATATGAAAATCCAAAATTTACATTCATTATTGTATCTCATTTCCAAGCAATTTACGCCTTTTTATTGGGTGTCTTATTACCGTTTTGCATTTCTCCGGTGCAACTTTTCTTGGGTCTGATAAATAGATTTCGTGATGGCGTCGCTCATCAGTAAAATCATTTACATAACCGTTTTCTTCAAGATATTTATCCATCATCGCCACGGTTGCAGGTTCATCATCAAACGCTCCTATATGCATTATCTGTACGCACAAACCTTCGTCAATACTCAAGAACTCTGCACCAGAGCAATCCATCTTTTTCTTTTTTGAAGCAGTTTCCACCGCCCAATCAAAATCTTTCTTTGTAATAAAATCAGGCAGACGAATAACAGAAATCCAGTTGAAAGCTGATTTATCAGTATAATCTATACTTTCAACATTGTCCTGCCACCAAAAGCCCTCAAGCGGTGGTACAACATATTCAAAAAATCCTTCTATTTTGTAATCCGTCTTATAGCTCATCTTGAGAGTATATGCAACAGCATACAAAACACCAATAGCAGTTTTATATTCTCCGCCTTCTTCATTAGGATTTCCTTTACCTCGTACCGCTATATAATTTGCCTTTGGAATTGTCACAATCTGCGGCTTATTCTTCGGCATATAGAACTCTTTATATTCTTTCTTAAAATCGAATGCCATTTGTTTATCCTCTCTGTAAAATCATTTTTACTTACCTTATAATTCAATTTATAAAACACAATTTGTATATATTTCAAATAAGGCTAAAAGGAATAAATCTTCCATTGTTTCTATAACTTCTCCATCGTATCCGCCCGGAGAACCGTATGATTTGTCAATGTTTTTATTTTTATTCCCATAGATTGCTGCAAACTCTGCTATAACAGTAACCAACTGGCACGCCTCTATTTCTTTGCAACTTCCAAAATTATATTCCACCGACAACTGCTGAATTGGTGTTTTCTTTTTGTCATTGCTGTTAAACGCATTAGCCAAAACATCTGTAATATGATTTTGATACTCAAACTCTTGATGTGGAATTGGTTTATCAGCATAATATTCTAAGCTACGAGCAAAATACTTCCCTCCATCGTAAAAAACACTTTTATCATCAGGGAAATGTTTATTTAGCACACTTTCTATTGCAGCCAAACACTTTTCATAAATATTGTACTCACTGACTCGTAAATCCAAATCACAATATTCCAAAATTCTATTTTGAACCTCTTTAGTACAACAGCAAAACTCTCTATACATCTCTCTGTTGTAATAAAACAAATCATTATACATCGTGGCTATTGCACATAACGGAATAAGTCCTCTGTCCTTATAATATTTAGAAATAAATGATACCGCTTGTGCTTTTACACTTTCTTGATGACGTTGCTCATCACGCTTGTCCTGCCTTTTTTCAAACCTCTCCATACGGTTGCTTTGTCTTATTTGCAAGACTGCAATAATAACCGTGACTATTAAAGCAACTCCCGCACAAATAATACTTATCCAATCTGAAACACTCATCATATAGTTTCTCCTTCTACTGTAAACGATAATTTACCACATCAATCACTGATGGTAGCCTGACCGTTCATCAGCATAGGCAACAGCCAATCACGAAGCTGAATGAGAGTGTGAGTTTCCCTATCTAATTCCTTTTGTAAAGCCAAAAGAGGTTTGATTTCTTTAGAAAACTCTTTTGTAACGGATAGCGGTGGAAGAATAATTTCACTATCCATCAAGGAATTGATACGAATACCTTTAAAAATGCTACCTGTTGAACACGCAGTTGCTCTTTTGACGAAAGTTTCACTTTGGAGATTCATATACAGATATTCTGCTGTAAGGACTGAGCTATTATAACGAATGGAAAAAACAGACTCGTTAATATCCCAGTTGGTCGGATTTTCTTGTATAAGATAGCATCTACCCAATGGGGCAATACTTGCAAACAAAATATCATCTCTCTGAATATCAGAGCGACGATGAACGATTTGTCTTGCCTGTTCATCAATAGTATCACAACCAGAAAAATCTAATGAACCATTAAGGCATAAGTTTTTAACAGTAATATACTGTATATTACCATTGCCCAATTGAAAATTATTTCTGGGATTTAATCCGGTTCGGACAGCTTCAATAGCATTTTCCATTTTGGAACATATCCAAGAAAACGGGATTTCCATTTTTAACTGTTCATTCCAAACCATCTTACCGCCTGATGAACGGTATGGTTTTCCGTTCTCATCTGGAAAATCAAACTGAGTGAACCAATAATCGTAAAGAAGCTTAGCTTGCTGCTCTAAATTATCGTTTATTGCATTATTGATAAGTATCTTTCTATCTATTGAAGAAAGTATCAATACTATCATATCCTGATACTTTTTCTCTGGTATTTTAAAATCTAAAGACATCAAATATTCAAGATTTATGTTATCTTGAATACTACCTGTCGCAGCATTTTGTATAGACTTTTTTATATACTCAAAAATATAGTACATAAATTCTTCTGATGATTTTTCGGGATATGCTGAAAAACCTACAATACTATCTGGAAAACACATTGGATAAGCCAAAATTGCTGTTTCCGCAATATTGGCGGCAATAGTAATACACAATGTTCCTGTATTCCACAATTTACTTTGTTTGAGCCCGAAATCGCCATATTCTTGTTCATGTTTACTCAAATAAAGAGTTGCTTCTTTAACATCTCCCGTTTGAACTAATGGATATTTCCCATTTTCAAACAATTTTGGGTCGTTTCTCGGTCTATGTTTTGATACTCCTCTTGCAAATGTTCCTAATTCAGCCAATTTGGAAATTTTCCAATTCTCATTATATGAACTTCCATTATAAATCATATTTTTCTCCTAACCTATATACTTTCTATGAGCCAATTTAACATTGCTCTGTTTAACCATTGCATACTGCAAAGTCGTATCTATTTTTCTATGTCCCAAAAGCTGCTGTAACTGTTCAATGGGCATTCCTTTATCTATTGCCATAGTCGCAAGAGTACGTCTAAATTTATGTGGATGCACCTTACTAAGACCTAATTGTTTTCCAAAATTTCGTAATCGCACTTCAATACCACCAATTTTCAATCGTTCATAAGGAGCTTTTAATGATACAAACAGTGCCGGATTATTATCCCTTCTGCTCTGTAAATAATTCTGCAAATGTATTTTTGTTCTGGCGTCAAAATAAACGACTCTCTCCTTATCGCCCTTTCCAAAAACAACACATTCACGCTCATTAAAATCTATATCTTCTCGATTTAGCAGAACCATTTCGCCTACTCGCATACCTGTTGATGCCAACATATCAATCATTGCCAAGTCCCTGAGTTCTGTGCAATTATCTCTCATCAATTCAAGTGCTTCATCTGAATAAGTTTCCTTAATATTCGTTCCAGTTTTAACCTTATGTATTCTTCTGACCGGACTTTTCAAAATATAGTCCTCGTCCTCAAGCCAAGAAAAAAAGCTGGAAAGTATTCGTCTTATATTATCAATCGTAACTTTACTTGAATTTTTATTTGACTGATATTCAGTAAGGTAACAGCGTATATCATCGGTTACAATATATTTAATACCTTTACCTATACTATCAATCATTGCCTGTATAGTTGCTTTGTAATATTTCAAAGTTTTCTCGGAACAGCCCTCAATTCTCTTTGCCGATAGAAACAGTTCAACCAAGTTCTGCTCCGATAATCCTTTATCACTTTCCGTTTTTGCAACTTCATAATCAAAAAGCGTATGTTGCAGTACCTCCTGCAATCGCTGTGTTTGTGCATTGTTCAAATAAGGTAGCATACCCTGAACAATATCCATAATTAAATTCTGTTTCATAGTCAATTCTCCTTTTATTTAATTTAGAGAACAACTATGGAGCGGTAGTCCCCTGCTTTAACTCCTGCCACTCACAAGAGTTATGGGATATATTAAACGATAATTTAGAGCAACAAGCCAAGCTACTTTACGATTATTGGTTCACTCAGTTTGATTTTCCAGATGAAAACGGAGAACCATATCGTTCATCAGGCGGTAAAATGGTTTGGAATGAGCAGCTAAAGCGTACTATTCCTGACGGTTGGACAACAAATCCATTGTCAGATATTTTCACATTCAAATCCGGTTATTCCTTTTCCTCGGATTTGTATGAAGTATCTGGCAAATACAAACTACTAACAATAAAAAATGTTCAAAACAACGGCATAAATCTTAATGTCGATAATTATATAAACGTACTGCCTGACAATGTACCGGATTATTGCTTACTAAAAGCACAAGACATTTTAATGTCATTAACTGGCAATGTAGGACGTGTTGGAATTATGTATGCCGATAATTGTTTATTAAATCAACGAGTAGCTTTGGCTGAACCAGTTAATATAAATCAACGAGTTTTCGTTTACTTTTTGCTTAAAAGTGATATTATTCATAAGCAATATGAAATGATAGCAAACGGCTCATCACAACAAAATCTGAGCCCAATTGAAGCCGAAAAAGTCATTATTGCATATAATCCTGAAGTTGCAACAAAATTTTCGACTTTATGTAATGAATATCTGAATACTATTGTTTCAAATCTTGCTGAAAATCAGGAACTTATAAATATACGTGACTGGTTGCTACCTATACTGATGAACGGTCAAGCCACCATCAGTGATTGATACGGTAAATTATCGTTTATCTTATTATTTGTTCGGATTTTCATTTCCATTTTATATAATAAATCGCCTATTCTTACCTGTTCTTCATAATCAGGCAAATATAAATACAAAAATGAAAACATATCCTCATTAAAACTTGCTCTCAAAGTCATTATCGTATTGCAATCTAATACTTTACGAAAATACTTACTTCTCAAAAAGAAAGCAATATACTTTGAGTACACTATTCCCGTTGTTTTCGGTCTTAGTCTTTTTACAAAGCCACTAAAAGTTGCTTTCGGATAGTCTTTAACAGCAACACAACTCATTGCCAAAGCATCAACGGTTTCACTTGTTCTTGTAATAAACACATCATCTTTTTTTACAGAAAATATTTCTTGCTCTTTAAGAGATGTATCCATCAAATCTGGTAATTCTTCAGGCAAAAAATAATTATTAAACACGGTGCTAAATGATATAAACGGGGAACCGTGTCCTGCTTGTTCTTTTGATGAAGATATACCTGAACTCATTTCATATAAATCACTAAATTTGTACTTTGTAAGTTTACTCATACTTTACCTTCTTTAACTGCTCCATAATTTCCGTTTTCAGTTTGTCGCCCTCTGCAAAATATTCCTGTAACTTCTCTGCATAGGCATTCATACGAGCATTAAACTCGTCCTGTGACAATTCAACATATTCGATTTTTACATCAAAATATTGTCCAGCCGCAAGCGAATACTTCTTTTCTTTGATTTCATCATAGGTAACAGCAACTGAAAAATCATCAACAGCTTCTTTATTAAGGAATGTATCGACAATTTTATCAATCTCAAAATCACGAAGTCTGCGTTTCTGATTATTACCGTCTTTATATTCTTCTCCCAGTTTTGAAGCATCTATCAATACAACCTTATCTGTTTTTCTTGAATTATCAAAAAATAATACTGATACATTAGTTCCGGTATTAGCAAATACATTGGAAGGCATACTAATACAGCCATAAACGATATGTTCATCTACAATATGTTGTAGTATCTTCTTTTCTACACCTGACTTTGCGGTTACAAATCCGGTAGGAACTACAATCGCACCTTTTCCGGTTGATTTCAATGAATTAAGAACGTGCTGAATGAACAACGTATAAATTGCCATACTCTCTTTCTTCTTGGCTGGTACTTTCGGAACTCCCGCCCAAAAACGAACAGGCATTGCTGCTATACGTTCTCTTGTATCTGAGAAATCCATCTTAAAAGGCGGATTTGAAACTACATAATCAAAAGTTCTTAATTCCTGTCCATTATCACTCTTGTGATACGGAGCAATCAGTGTATCTCCCTGAATTGCGTGGTCAAGAGAAGATACCAAACTGTTCAGGATAAGATTAAGTTTTAACATTTTATTGCTTCGCTGTGAAATATCCTGAGCAAAAATAGTACACTTATCTTCGCCAATTTTATGGGCAAGAGCCATCAAAAGTGTTCCTGTTCCGGCTGATGGGTCATAACACTCAATACTATGTAAATCAGCTGCATTTCCAACAAGCAATCTTGCCATAATCGTTGCAATAGCGTGAGGAGTATAATACTCTGCATACTTACCACCGCCTGCGGTATTGTAGTCCTTTATCAGATATTCAAATATATCTGCGAAGAAATCATAGTGCTTCTCAAATGCTTCTTCAAAAGAGAAATTTACTAACTTGTCAACCAACGCACGGGCAAAAGGTGCTCTTGCTGTATCGTCTGTTACATACTGTGTCAGCTTTTCAAAAAGCGGTATTTTCGTGTTCTGAGCAGTTTGTGTTGAAAATATATCAATATTCTTATCTGCTATATCTGTCATCGTGCTGTCAAAGATTAAATCAAAATCACCTTTTGCCTGCTGATTCCATAAGTTGGCAATAAGATGTTCCGGATTAAGTAATGGAATATCTGACGGTAAACTATCAAAAATATCCAAGCGGTCATCTTCTGACATTTCTGCATAAGCAAGTTCCCATTTTTCGGCATTTTTAAGAGCCGTACTTACTTTTTTTACTTCATATCCGAATTTGTCATTAAGGAACTTATAAAGGAAAACCTGAGTGATAATTTTATATTCGTTACCATCGTTTCCCATACCATAGGTCTGACAAGTTGCTTTTAAGGCATCTATCAACTCTATGGTTTTTTCTTTTATCGTCTTTGTTTCTTCCATTGTGTTCTCCTTTATGCCACTGAATAAGTCTGGTTGTACTGGTCAAGATACTGTTTTGTAATCCTGCTCTGTATAAATACTCTATCCTCACGAGCACTTGCTACTCCCAACTTATCAATGCCTGCTTTTATTTGTGTCATAACTGTTCTCTCAAAATATGCGTCTTTCTTCAATATATCATTTCTGTCATACACTTTCTGGTCAATATCAGACTTAATAGAAAGCAAAACATTCATAATAGACATATCATACTCTGAAACAATCGGCTGTTTATTTGCTGCTTTTCGAGCAAGATTTTCTTCCCTGATTCTTTTATGAACCCTTGCGAATTTCGCATCGCCATTGTATTTTCTCAGCAGAACCGTGTTTTTCTTCTGCAATTCATCAAGCTTTTTCAGAATATCTTCCAGTTCTTTTCCTTGCTCCTCAATCTCACATACACTCTTAGGTTCAAAACCGTGTTGCTTGAAGCGAAGCAAAAATGCTTCCTGCAAAGTAATAAACTCAGGGTCATCAGGGTCGATATTCTGTGTAAAAGCACGAACAGTCTTTTTATACTTTTCTGTTACTGCGTCTTTACCACCGACGATTTTCAATTCTTCTTCACTGATTTTGCTGAAATTAAATGTAATATCCTCCATTGCTTCATTGACAAGCAATTTCGTGGTATCATCACTTGCAAAAAGTTCTTTCTGATTTATATTATCAATATGATGTTGCACCTCTGAAATCAATGAAGGCAACTTTGTTAATTCCATTTTTGCAAATGTTTCCTTCAACTCATCATCGCCAAAGGTTCTTACCAAATTACAACAGTCACGAGCAGCAATAAGAATTTTTTTAAGTTTGAGCAATTCCTGCTTATCCTCAATCGTGGATATTTCCGAGCTAAATTCTTCCGCATTATCTGTGGTATAGTTAAAAAGAACCTGCTGCACTTCCTGCATTTGTTTAATAAGTTCTGCCGGGTCTTCAATAACCTGTTTGAATGTATCTGTTTCATTTCCCGCACCAACTTCATTCGGGTCATTAAAACGGTTCAGCTCTTTAAGGTACGCTTCATTTGTTTCCTCAAAGTTCCTTTTTATATTGGCAAAATCAATGACATATCCATAATGGTTTTCTTTATATGGTCTGTTGACTCTTGTAATTGCCTGCAACAGATTATGGTCTTTCAATTTTCTTCCAAAATACAGACGTTTCAATCTTGGTGCATCAAATCCGGTAAGAAGCATATTGAAAACGATAAGAATATCAACTGTCATATTATTTTTGAAGTCGTCAATAATCTTATCTCTCGTATCCTTATCATCACTATCGTGAAGTATAAGTCCAGCTCGCAAATGACTTTTCATAGAAGCGTCTTTATTTAGTTCCGCTTGAATTTCATCAAAATATGCAAACAGCTTCCTTGCCTGCTCACTTGTTTCACAAATGACCATACCGCCGAGCGTATTATCTCCCTGAATTTGTCTAAATCTCTTTAGGTCAGAAATAATATACCTAAGCAACTCTTTGACATAATTATCGTGTTCAACAATCTGACTTTTCTTTACATCTTTCTTTTCTACCAAGGTTTCAAGTTTTTCGTAAATTTCAGAAAGTCGCTCTTTATACTGAGTTTCTATATCCTCACGGATAATTTTCAAAGTATATCCATCTAAAATTGATTTGTCGTAATAGTATGTATGAATATAATTACCAAAAACTCTCCAAGATTCTCTTTCTTCTTTCAAAAGCGGGGTTCCTGTCAAAGCAATCTTTATAGCATTTTTATCCGCATCAAGAAGATTAGCCAAGAATGAGCCTTCTGGTTTATACCCTCTATGTGCTTCATCAATAATAAACACTCTCTGCAAATTCGTTGCATACGCAGGAAGGTCAACTTTTGACCTATCTTCAGCAAAACGCTGTATATTTACAACTGTAATTTCAGGTTTTCCCGTATTTCCCTCTTGTGCCTGATTGTTACGGAACTGCTCCATAAGTTCAGCACGGGAACTTGCCGTTTTTACAACCAATCCACGTGCTTCAAATTCTTCTGAAGCCTGTTTCAACAAATCAAGACGGTCAACAATGAAATAAAACTTTGCAACTTTATTTTGCTTGCTGAAATAGTCAGAAAGAACATAAGTAAGATAATAAGAAAGGGCTGTCTTTCCACTACCTTGAGTATGCCATATAACACCTGAATTGACACCTTCATCAATCTTACTTCTTACTGTTAAGGCAGCAAACATCTGTTGATAACGCATTATATGTTTCTGCTCAATAAACTCTATCTTGCCATTTATTTCTTTATGAAAACGAACATAGGCAATTCCATATTTCAATATAAATAGCAATCTTTCAGGACTGCACATAGATGTCAGTACACGGTTGGTCGGTGTATAAGTATCTAAATTTGTTTGATATTCCGGAGAAGTATGAATAACCTGACAATTAAAGTCAGTCAATATCTTCTTTTCAACAATCGGGTCAATATCCTTATATGGGAAATCTGCATTATAAGGTGCAATATCCAAATTAGTAGGATTTTCTTCTCTAAAACAGTTGAACGGTGCAGACTGTTTTGCTGTCGTACAATAGAATGCTCCCTGAACCGGAACAATACCACCCATAGTGTCATATTCCATATTATTAGAGAAAATCATCAACTGTGTAATATTCAAAAATCTCCTAAATTTTTTATTAGGAAATCTCTTTTGGTTCATTCTCTTGCTTTCTGCAACCATACCACCGTGATTATTCGGCTTCTTTACTTCAATAAATACAAGCGGAAGTCCATTCACAAACAGTGTAATATCCGGTCTAAATTCATCTTGGTCACGCTTACAGGTGAACTCGGCGGTAAAATGATATGTATTATTCTTTGGATTCTCAAAATCCACCAATCTAACAGGCGAAACAGACGATAAACGCTCGTAAAAACTACGTCCTATATCATCATTATCTAATTCCTGCCTAATAGTTTTCAATGTCTGTTCCGCTTCTCCTGCGTGGGTAGGATTAAGCCGTGCGAACTGCTCCTTGAAAACGTTAATTAAAATATTGGTATCAGGGTCATATACTGTGCTTGCCACATCTTCAGTTATTTTCCCGAAATAGGTATAACCAAGGCGTGTCAAATGAACCATTGCTGGCATTTGAACACGGGTAGCTTCGTTAAACATATTTTTCTTACCACTTGCCGCCATCTTCAGACCTCCTCATATCATTCGTCTAATATGACTTCACATACATCGCCAATATCACAATGAAATACTTTGCAAATTCTCATAAGCACATCAAGGGATACTGTTTCATTCTTATTTAATTTTGTTGCAACAGACGATGAAATCTCCGCAGCACGCATTAAATCTTGTCTTTTCATTTGATTATCAATCATAAGTTTTTGAAGTTTGTTGTAGCTTATTCTCATCTGTAACGCTCCTTCGTATTCTCCGTTCCTTTTGGTTACAGTTACTCATTTGACATTATACTATGAATAATCTATTTTTTCAAGATATAGGGGTTTATTCGCAACTCCTATCCGACAAGGTGTCACTTTTTACAGACACCTAATACAACTCTTTTAAAGAATAATAAAAAAGAGATGCCGAAGCACCTCAATTATACATTCTATTATTAACATTCAATGCAATCATTGCTATGACCTTTTCTATCGGCGGCTCTTTTCCGTCCGGTGCAACTACTTTCCAAAAAGCTATTGCTTCCGGTTCAGCACTTTTCATTGCTTCCCGAATGGCAAACTGCATTTCCTCTTTTACTGCTTTTTCAGTTGTTCCATTTTCTTTCGCTATTTGTCTGAAAATGTCGTTCACTTCTACTTCCTCCTATGTCTATTAGTATGTGTCTATCACTAACAGTTGTTGTTATAGCATATTCTCTCTGTCGAAGTCCCGAAAAATTTGTCGATAGCAGAAATTTTTTATACTGAAAAAAAGAAAGCTCGTCGATTAGGACGAACTTCTGTGTTTTATGGAAGTATTTGCTTTGATTGCTTCACAAGTGTATCTATAACTTCATAAATTCTGTTTCTATCTTCAGGAGCAAGTTTTTCAAGCTTCTCATTAAGCATTGAGTTCTTGACTGTATATCCCGTTTCCAGAACATCTGTAAGAACCATATCTGATGATACACCTAAAGCATTTACTATCTTTATGAAAGTTTCGAGTGACGGAATTTTCTCTCCACGCTCAACCATACCAATATAATTTGTTGTCAAATCTGTTTTCTCAGCCAAATCTTCTTGGCGTAATTTCCTCGCAAGTCGGAACTTTCTTATATTCTTGCCGATTGTATCGAGCTTCATCACATCACCTCCCTTAGTGTGTTTCCATAACTAATAGTATAGGTTAAATCGATTTCAAATCACACGCACCCAAAGGAAGTCAAACCAACTATTAGTGATGATTCCCAACTATTTTTATGTTATACTATAAAAGCAGTAATTCACGATTGTTAATGGCGAAAGACAAATCACAACCCAAGAGCCAAGTTAAACAATCTCCATAGAATAAACTTAGGGGTAAAAAGGAATGGACGAACAAAAGATAATATTCAGTAATCGGTTTGAAAAAGAGAAATTTGAGGATTACAAAACAGATTTGGGAACTGGCAACACAATCACTCCTGACTTTACGGAAGCTGATGATTTTTTGAAATTCATACAGAAGAACCGCAGAAGTGTTCCAAGTAAAGAACGAATTGCTGATAAGGACAAATTTATCAAGACCGTTTACGAGTTATCCAACAGCTTTGAAATTGACGCTGACCTGATAGAATTTGCCGAGGGATATATCGCTAACATCTATGTAGATTATGCCTGCTACACTGGATATATCAAGAAGCTGTTAGCAATTCTTTTTATCCTTGCCGATGATATTTCCTTTTTAGACGGCAGTAAAGAAAATGCCGATATGCTTTTCAGCTTCACTTATCACACACACCATATTTTCCTGAATAACAGAGAAACAACTGATTTCTCATAATGTACCCGATGGCTACTCAACTGAGCAGCCATCTTTTCAATTTTCCAGACACCGTCTGGAATTTTTAATATGCCGGAATACCGTATCCATAGATATTGCTGCTTCCGACTGCGTACTGTCTTTGCTTGCAGGCATCGCCTGAGTTGCCCTCTACGGTATAAACTGTGCCATTCTCACACTTCTCTACGATACCAACGTGGTCTGTTGTACCGTCGCCTTCCCAATCAAAGAAGATAATATCTCCTACCTTTGGTTCATAAGTGCGGTCTTGCCATTTCCCATTTGACTTAAACCAGTTTGCACCATCCACGCAACCTGCAAATTTCGGAACAAGTCCGCTTTCAATATACCCGCATTGGTCAGCACACCAAGATACGAAGCAGGCACACCATTCCACTCGACTGTTAAAGCCGTACCAACTCCAGTAAGGTTGTCCGCCCTGATTGCCTAGCTGTGTCAAGGCAACCTCAACAATCGCCTGATTACCTCCGGCAGTAAAGGCTCGCCCATACGGATAGTACCTCAGAACGTGAGCCGGATATTGGGTATCTCCATAACTGTCCCAACCAAGCCTTTGTGCCTGCTGAGTGGAAAACTCCACTGCATTGGCATAAGAATAACCGCCGTAATTCGTTTTTGCCCAAGAAATATACCCATTACCGAAGTTGTAGCCTTGCAAGGCAAGTTTGATATGCTCCATATCTATCGGACTTTCCACTTCTGCCGAAGTAAGAGCTGCTTTCAATTCCTGAACTCCACACTGGATAGAATATTCAGGGTCTTTAATTCCATTAGGTTCGTGCGGATACCTTGTATTGAAACTTCCCTCTGCTGCCTGCATAGGGTCAAGTCCTCTGCCGCCGCTTTCCTGCATCATAACCGCCTTGATAAGTTCTACATACTCAGGAATGCCGTACTCTTTGGCATACTTCTGTATGATGGGTTCATAGGCTTCTACCTCTGCACTTACCGGAGTATAGGAATTACTGTCACTTCCTCCTCCAAACATTGCTACGGCAGCACCAAACAATACGACAATCATAATAATCAGCACCGCTATCCAACCGCCTGCTGCGATTGCTGCTACAAGTGCTTTTGTCCCTGCAATAATCGCTTTGACTGTCGCAACAGTAGCTTTCACTGTCGCTTTAACGGTATCTGCTGTGGCTTTCGCCGCTTTCTTTGCCGTTTGAGCCGCTTTCTGTGTTGCTTTGGCTGTTGTTTTTGCAGTTTTCTGTGCTATAATGGCGGCTTCTTTTGTGGTCTTAATAGAAGTCTTTGCCGTTTGTTCTGCGGTCTTGACCGACCTTTGAACAGTATTGGTTGTACCTTTCGATACGGTCTTGACTGTCGTATTTCCTGCTGACCTTGCAGACTGCTTAATTGTTTTCTCCGTATGTTCTAGAGTTCGGATACTCTGTTTTCCGACAGGATTGACCGATTGTTTTTGAAGCTGCTTCTCTGCACGCTTGGTCTTAAAATTCTCAATCCCCGTTTTGGCTTTCTGATAATTCTGCCTTGTTTCACGCACACCCCATCTGCCGACTTTATCCGCACGGTATGCAGTTTCGTGAACAGCCCTATCCGTTGCCGCTTCGATTTTATCGGAAGCATATTCCTCTGCGGAATGTTCCGAAGCATTCGTGGAATGTTCTGCCTTATCTTTCGTCATCACATAGGCTTTCTTCATTCGCTCCGTGGCAACTGCTGCCTTATTTATGGTCTTGATTGTACCTTTGCTTGTATCTCTTGTTTTTATATCAGCCATCGGTTTCCTCCTTTCTCGAAAAATAATAGAGAGTGGGGTTTAATCCACTCTCTTAGCGACAACAACAAGCCTGCCATTGTTTCTTGAATATTCACAAGTAGAAAGAGAAATAAGCTTGTCGCCATACTCTGCCGATACTCCGGTATCATACAAAGAAAGTTCCTTGCACTTAGCAACATACGCATCAAACTCTGCCGCATTTTCTGCGTCCGTAAACTCATAATACTTAAAGCTATCGGAGCTGTCTGTATAAACGACTGTCTTAAAGACTGCAATCACTTCATAATGGTGTCTGTCCGTCAGTGTATCAAAGGTAATCGTCTTATGACCTTCCCAAAAGCTCTTGTTTCTGTACTTCATCAGTCCCGTAAACATAGAACCGTCATTCATATGGTGTCCGTATATAATGATGTTGTCTGAAGGTTTCTGCACATCACAATTTTCCTGCACATATGGACAGCCATAAGCGGAATAGGTCTTATCAAACTTGTGCTTCAGGTAGAAGTTCGGCTCATTTACAGACTGCACGACCGGATAGTTGATATTGGTATCCTCAACCTTTATCCAACCCACCATATCTTCATTCTGCCGATAAAGTTCAAAATATTCCGCAAGATAGTCCTTATCTTCCGAAAACGTCACGCCCTCATTTTCCTTTGGCGGCTCGTCCTCCACAATCTCCGCAAGGTTATCATAGACTTCATTCTGCTTGGCAGAGTCAATGTGATTACGGATAATAAAGAAGGTGCTTACAGACAACACTACCGTAAACACCATCGCAATAACAATATAGATTTTTCTGCTCATTTTCTCTTACCTTTCCATATCGTTTCTCTTAGGTGGAGTCAAATCTCTGCAATACTCCGGATACCTCAACTTGATACCCTCCATAAAATACGGAGCATATCCGCAACAGAACAGTTCCTCCGGTGTATAGAGATTTTCCCTGCCTTCTTCCGTAAATCCATTCCAGAGATTAAAGGCAAGGTGGCAGACCTTGACTGTGCCACTTGTCTGCCAACCGCCATGCATACCTTCCGGTATGATACAGTCCCTCTTGAAATCAAACATCTTTCCGATATTCATTCTCGTTTCTTCTGAAATGCCCATCACATAGAAAAATGCTCTGTGATAGCAGTCGTTGACTTTGCACTTATCCAGATTTTCTAATACAAAATCTCTGTGTGCAGCATTGCGAAATTGAATTTTAGACATTGTAAATCCCTCCTTACGCTTCGCCCGGCTTGGTCGTCATCAGTTTATAAAGTTTCGTGTTCTTAGGGAATTTGTTTGCAAATGGTACAAGAGAACTTCCCACCTTGATAAGTCCGTGTCCTGCTTCCACATTCGTGATATAGGACATCTGTAGGTCGGAAATATTCAGAAGTTTTGCAAGCTCAAGCCTGTCTGTGGAAGCCTGATTCAGCATAATGATGAACTCTGAGTTTGCAAGCATTGTTCTCGCTGTGTGGCTCTGCAAAAGGTCATCGACATTCTGAGTGATTCCACTTGCGTATGCACCGTATTTTCTCACACGCTTCCACAAGGTAAAGAGGAAGTTTGCAGAGTATTCGTGCTGGAACAGAAGATAAATCTCATCAATGAAGATAAAGGTATTCTTACCCTTTGCACGGTTCTGTGTGATACGGTTCAGGATAGAGTCAAGGACAACAAGCATGCCAATCGGCATAAGCTGTTTACCCAAGTCAAGAATGTCATAGCAGATAAGGCGGTTATTGGTATCCACATTCGTCTGCTTTGCAAAAGTATTCAGAGAACCGTGTGTAAAAAGCTCAATGGCAAGTGCCAGTTCCTTTGCTTCCGGTTCGTCCTGCTGCAAAAGTTCTGCCCTGAAATCCTGCAAGGTCGGTATATGTCCCTGATAATCATTCTGCTGATAACTGCGGTACACGCTTGCCGTACATCGGTCAATGATAGACTTCTGCTTTGCTCCGAGATTTGTACCTCCGATAAGCTGTTCACAAAGGGACATAATAAACTCAGATTTCAAAATGACAGGGTTTGCACCGTCGCCGTAATCCTTATTCATATCCATTGCATTGATGTGATTGTCGGAAGTAGCAGAAATATTGATTACTTCTCCGCCCATCGCATTGACAAGCTGTGAATACTCTCGCTCCGGGTCGATGATGATAATATCCGCATCTGAAGAAAGCACCTGATTGATGATTTCTCCCTTTGCCGCAAATGACTTACCGCCACCGGATACACCGAGAATAAAGGAGTTACCATTCAAAAGCTGCTTACGGTCTGCGATAATCATATTTTTGCTGATAACATTCTGACCGTAATAGATACCGTTCTCGTGGAAAATATCCTGCACCCTGAATGGGATAAATACCGAAAGGCTCTCTGTTGTAAGTGTTCTGAAGGCATCAATCTTTCTTGTTCCAAACGGCATTACCGTGTTGAGTCCATCTACCTGCTGAAATCTCAGTGTTGCAAACTGGCAAAGATGTTTTCTTGCTGTGGTAAGCAATGCTTCCGTATCATTCTCAAGCTGTTCTTTGCTGTCTGCTGTAATAACCATCGTGATAACAGCAAACATCATTCTCTGGTCACGGGTCGTAAGGTCATCGAGGAACTCTTTCATTTCTTTCTTCTGCTGCTCCATATCATACGGAACAGTTGCAGAGAAGTTGTTATTGGCATTCTGCCTACGCTGCCAGTTTGTGATATTGGTTTCCACACCAAGCAGACGGTTCTCTGCTTCCTTTACTGCTTCATCCGTTGGAACGGGAACAATATCAATGGACATCATCAGATTTCTGTTCATATCCGTAAGTTCCGCTACCATACTGTCTTTGATATAGGACGCATATTCACGAAGAAAAAGGACTCTTCCATAACGGTTTCCCATCTTGAAATAGTCCTTTTCAAATTCCATTGTGTCAGGGCAGATATAATCCTTAAAATCGTGTCCCTTTTTTCTTGTTTCCTTAATATCAAAATGGAAAGAGCTTTCCTCTCCCACACGATAAAAGTCGTGAAAAATACGAAGTCTTTCGCCTGTTTCCAGTTCCACACACTTACTTCCGAGCCTGCCGAAGTGAGCAATCAAATCTGCACCGACACGGGCAAAATAAGTTCTTGCGTCCTCCACACTCTTTTTGTTGATGGAAATGGTAATATACTTATCCTGAACAATGGAGTTTGCACCCGTTGCCTTATCAAGAAGCATTTTATTGTATTCCTCTCGATATTCGTCCAGATTATCTCCGGTTGTCGGAATAAGAATTGTCTGCTCAAAATCCAGTCTGTTGAGCCGACGGTTATTGATTGTGATTTTTGTCGTTGCACCACTATCAAGGGAGTTCAGAAGTTCGGAATATTCAAGGAACATCGCTTCCTTATCCTCACGACTTGCCACTGCATAGTTAATATCCGTAAAGCGGTAGGTCTTTGAATATTTATCCTTTCCCACTTTGAAAATGCCATCATCAAAGATAGCTGCCACGGGAATCACGTCCTGCACCCCTTTCGGTACAACAAATTTTTCTTTATCCTGCTTAAACAGGTTCGTAAGAGTCTTAATCATTTGACTTCAATACCTCCTTCTGTTTCTGTTCAATGCTTGGCTTCATCAGTTCGTAATACACATTGGTGGAGTGAAATACCAGCTTCTTCGGCATCAAAAACTCCGACTTTATCCACGCATAGATTGCTTTCTCTGCGGTCATACCGTTGTACTTCACAAAACCAAGTGCCGCAAACGGAGCAGCACCCAAAATGCACACCCACGATACGGTTTCCGTGCCAACATACGGTTTGAGCAAAAAATACAGTCCTACTGCAACGCCACAAGCGAGAACAGAAAAAATGAACTGTCTGAGCGACAGTCCAAAAAACATTGACTCTGTATAATTTCTGATTTCTCGGTTAATTTTTACTTCCATATCTGTTCCCTTTCCTGCGATTTCGGTCTTTCTCCCTCACGCATTTATCATTCAGGCAAAAGACTTTGCCCTTCCGTTTACCGCCATAGTAAACACATTTCTTACAATCTCTTTGGTTCATCTCAAAATCTCTCCTTAAAGTCCCATCATCTCTCGGATAATACGGTCAGACATTTTCACTGCACCGACAAGAACAAGCATATTAAATACCAGTTCCCCGATATATGCCCAAACCTGCGTAACTGCTGCTGCATCAGGATTCACTACTGGCGGCGATGAAGCAAATACAGAGAAAATAATACAAGCAAGTACAATGACTGCCCCTTCAAGCAGAACTGCACAATAGCTCTTGATAAAACTCTTGCCGACATTCTGTGTCGGTTCTCCTGCAAATGTGGAAAGCGGTATCGGTGCAAGTGCTGTGTACATATAAAGTTTGAAAAATCTTCCGTACACCGTCATTATCAGAATGAACGAAAGCACTGTGATAAATAATCCCCCAATAAGCGTTACCGCCCACAATGGAATACTCTCGAAAAATCCGCAATCCTCTATGGTCGTTACCATCTCTGCGGGCAAGGTCGTCTGTTCCGGAGTTCCAAATCCGGCAGCATTCATAATGGTTGAAATTGTCCCTTGCACGATATTAAATAGTGCAAGCATAAGCTCCATTCCGTATGTGATAACACCTTTCGCCAGTGCAAAACGAACAAAGAGTTTTAAAGCGTGTTCCGGTTTCTTCACATCTGTAAAACTTCCGCAGGTCTTTACCATACCTATCACGAAAAACAACACAAGTAAGGCAAGCCCGATAGCCTGAACTGCACCGTTGATGTCAACGATAACCTTCCAGATATTCCCGCCCTTAAAGTTCTGCGGTGTAGTTGTGATGAGCGTCCATATTTCCGACAGTTTTTCATTCCAAGTTTCAAGGGCATTTTCAAGATTTTGAACTACCCAGTTATCACTCATTCAAAGCACCTCCTTACAATTAAGGGGTGTACCTTAACTTGGCACACCCCTCGATAACTGTGTAACTCTTATCTTAGCCTGTGATAAGAGTAAGGATTTCTTTGGCGAAAGTAATAATGATACCACCCGCAAGAGTCAGGAAGCCATTGGCTCTCTGAGAAGGGTCGTGAGATTTGAGTGAAAGACCGACCTGCACGATACCAAAGCCGAGCAAAATCATACCGATGGCACGGATAAGTCCGAAGATAAAATCGGACAGATTGTTGACTACGGTAAGCGGGTCATTCGCTGCAAATGCAGTCGTTGTCATTCCAAGTGCCAACGCACCGACAATGACCATTGTGCAGTAAGCACGGAAGCCTTTCTTAACCTTTCCAGTCATAGGCAGTTTCTTTGTTTCCTGAATATCAGTTGCTTTTTTCTTAAAAATAGTCATAGTTGAATACCTCCAAAATTTAATTTGTTTGATTGTTTATGAACAGAGCTTCCATCTCCTCATCGGAAAGAAGTTCCCAGTTCGTTTCTTCCATTTCCTTTTCAGGAAGTGTTGCAGGGTCAATGTCCCAAATGGCAATCGAAGCAATATCTTTCGTGACTTCTCCGTGCTTATAAGGACTTGCCTTTCCGTCTGTGGTAAGTGCCACATTCGGGTGTTTCATAATGTCATATTTGAAATCCATAATGGGTCTTTCCCCACGGATAAATAAAATAGCGTACTGATTATCGAGCATACGCACCTCATCAGGGGTAAGTAACTCTCTGCCGCTAATCTGATAGTTGGTGGAATAATTACCGCTTCTTCCGGTACTCTTTCCGAACGTGTTGGTATCAATGGTTTCCTTACCCAACAGCTCCGACACATATTTATGGGTTGACTGCTCATTTCCACCAAGGTAAAGAAATTCATCGCAGTTACCCACAATGCTCTCCCACTGTTTTTCAAACAAGGCTTTAAGCTGTGCCAAGTTCTGTAAGATGATGCTTACCGATACCCCACGGGAACGCATAACCGACAGTATCTTGTCGAAGTCGTCCGGCAGTGAAACATTGGCAAATTCGTCCATCATAAAATGAACAGGCATCGGCAGACAGCCGCCGTGGATATGGTCGGCTGCATAAAACAACTGCTGAAAGAGCTGTGTGTAAAGAATGGATACCAAGAAGTTGAAACTGGAGTCGTTGTCCGGTATCAGTGCAAACAGTGCCACCTTTTTCTCTCCGAGTGACTGTAAATCCAGTTCATCGGCAGAAGTAAGAGCAGCAAGACTCTCCAAGTTAAACTTTTCAAGCCTTGCTGCAAGGGTTATCTGTATAGATTTTAATGTTTTGGAAGAACCGGAATGATAAGAGTGGTAATACTTCAAAGCAATGTGGTCAGGGTTATCTATCATCAAATCCGAAAACAGATTGTCAAGCGGAGAAGGGCTTGGGTCGTCCTCGTCCTCAATCGCCCCGGCTCTTAGCATTTCCATTACCATTGCAAAATTCTGTTCTTCCGGCGGTGCTTCATAATGCAGATAAAATACAAGTGCAAGCAGAAGCATTGACGCTGCCGTATCCCAAAACGGGTCATTGCTCTGTGAACCTTTCGGAGTGGTACTCTTGAAAAGATTTGTCACGAGCTTCTGCACATCATTGTCATTCTGCAAATAAACAAACGGATTGTAACAATGGCTTTTCTCCATTGAAATTAAATCAAGCACACGCACTTCGTAACCTTTCTTCTCAAGCAGATGTCCCGTATCTCGCAGGATTTCCCCTTTCGGGTCTAATATCACATAGCTGTTTCTGGCAGCGTTCATAATATTAGGCTTTGCATAAAATCTTGTCTTACCTGCACCGGAGCCGCCGCACACAAGCGTATTCAGATTTCGTCTGTGCTTCTTGGCATTAAGTCCAATGCACACATTCTGAGTCATCAGCTTATTTTCTGACAGCGGCTTTTGTCGGTACTTTTTATCAATTGCTCTGACATTGCCCCATTTGGCAGAACCGTGTTCCTCTCGTCTTCGGTAATTCTTTCTTGTCGAGAAATAAATCCCGATACCCATTCCATAGCACAAAAGCAAAATGAGGACAGTTTTCAGGCTGTCCTCACATAATTTTATGGAAAATGGATTATCAAAGAGTGTCGCAAGATTGGCTGCTATCTCTGGCAATCCTCCGCTTATGGAAGGTGCAATCAGAAGTGCCAGCCATATGACCGGAACGATACCGACAATGGATAAAATAATGGCAGTCTGCCTGTCATTATCTCGCTTCATCTGAGCGTTTCCTTTCAATTACTTTGAACTTTTTCAATGGGGCATTTCCGACTTTTACAAGCAGGTCGTCTACTGCATCTGCGGACTTGCCTTCCTCCATCAACTTTGTTTTCTCATCGTTTAAGGAGCGAATGACAACACCGTGTTCGTAATCGTCCAAAGCAATGTGGTAGAGTTTTTCTTTTTCCATATCTGCCCTCCATTATCTCTCATAGTCCTTTGAACGCTCCTGCTTCTTGCGGAACATTTCATCAGAGATATGACTGTGAATTTCTGCCATTGCATTTCGGGTCTTGGAAAGCTCCGCACGGATTTCTTTCGGCTCTTTGGAAGCCAGTCCATCCGGAATACGGTTAATCGCAAAGTTCTGTGTATCTACTCCATACTTCTTGCAAAGCATATATCCGATACACACTGCCTGAAAGCCCCTATCCCTGCGGCTGTAACTTTCGCTGTTGATGGAAAGCTGTGCGTGTCCAAGTTCCTGAGCGACACACTGAGCAACTGCTACGCTGTCGCCCACATTACGCTTCACATACAAGGTCTGCTTTTCATTATTATAAAAAGCTGCCATATTCGGATACGGAAGTTCATCGGTTGACGCAACCTCCACCGGAGATACATCAAGCATTGTCGTGATAAGTGCTTTCGGGTCACGGTTTGCTGATACCGCCGGAGCTTTTCTTCCATTTGTCTGCGTAACATCAAATACCTTTTTGACATTGTAGGAAATACCCGGAGAACCATCTGCTCTTGTATATTCCACTGGTTCAAGAATAGAAATACTCTTTGCCCCTTTGGTAATCTTCACATTGTCCTTACCCCAATCATCAAAATCTTTAAGCTGTGTCGCCTGCGGATACTGACTGTAAATAAGGAGAGCATTTGCTGCGGAATATCTGTCCATTCGACTCTGCGTATCAAGAAAGCTCTTGAACTTCTCAGGGTCACTCACAATCTCACGGGCAGCGTCATCAATCATCTGATAGACCTTTTCTTTTTCTGCTCGCTTCTTTTCCGCATACTCCTCTTTGGATAATCTTGGCTGATTACCGCCAGCCTTTGCGGGTTTAAAATCATTTGTCATAGTGAATTACCTCTCTTTTGTTTTGGGTTTCTTCTTCGGCTGACGGTGTACCGTCTGACCGTTTTTCTGCTGCGGCTTCTTGCCGTCTTTCTTAACCTCCGGCTCTTTACGCTCTGCTTCTTTTTGCTGTTTTGCCTGTGCCTTGTAACGGTCAAGTTTCTCTCTGACCGATGGTTTTTCCACTGGCTTTGCAACACCCTTATCAGATTGCGTTTCTACCGGCTCTGAGTTTTGCCTTGACAGAGGGCTTTTGTCTGTTTTGGCGACTGAGGGGTTTGCGTTTGCTCGCTCCTCTTTCTGCATTGGATTTCTGACCGCTTCTTCCATAATGATTTCACTCTTGGATTTAGTCGGCTTTTCTTTTTCAACCGCTTCACGGTCTGCGATAGCCTTCTCTGCTTCACTGACAATCGAAGCCTTATCCACCTTGCCAAGTTCAAATCTTTCAACGATACGCTGAATTTTAGAAGCGTCCTCTGCTCTTGCAATAATATCTACCGGAGCGTTCTCTCCCTTTGTGTTCTTATCTCTGAGGACACAATAAAGAACGCCATAGCGTTTTGCCTGTTCGGTAAACTTCTTCAAATCCTTTTGCGGAATGGAAAAGACTTTCAGCTCCTTGCCTGACTTAATCATATTGGTAAGCCTTGCTTTGCCCTTCGTCTTTTGTTCCTGCTTCAGAACCGATACCAAAAGCAATGCGATATTCTTCGCCGCCGAACCGCTTAATCTTGCAGCAACTTCAAATCCTTCAAGCGAAAGCCTAACGACCTGCTCTGCTGCGTCACCACCGTTGTTCATAGCGTGATTTCTCCTTTCTCTGCTGTTTTTGTTCCTCTGTTTCGATATGCTCAAGGTTTTCTTCCATAACCTTTGACCTCTCCGCAATATCCTCGCAGAGTTTTACTTCCCGTCGGAGTTTTTTCAATTCTCCATTGATAGAAGCGATTTCATCTTTTGCCGCCTGAAGCTGACCATCATCAATATTTGTTCTTATCTTTTTTCGGAGATGTGTTCTTCCGGCAATCAGATTTTTCATCTGCTCCTCTAAGGAAGTCTTATATGAAAAAAGCTGTTCGTCCGTGGAAATATTTTCTCGTCCGAGCAGCCTTACTTCATCAGTAATCTTATCGAGCTTCATCAAATCATCTTTCAAAAGATAATGAAGCCTTGCGTTATTCTGTTTCTTATACTTGGGCAGATAACCGAGTCTGTAACAGTAATACAGATACAACCCATAAAGTCCGCCTTTCTTTTTCAGCTTCTGCCCTCTGGTCTGCATACGGTACTGTCTTGGTTTATAAGTCGCCCTCTGGAACGGCTCAATCTCTGCCCATCTGTCACGATTTTCTTTGATACGCTCTACAATCCGGTCATTGGTATAATCTGCTCCGAGGTTTTTCAGTCGTATCGGCTTATCGTATCCCTTTGGAATGACCGTCCAGTATTTTCGGCTTGGACTCAGGTTATAGGCATATCCCATTTCCTTGAGAGCAAACTGAAATTCTTTCAGGGTCTTGCTATGGTCAATAGCATAATCAATGGCTTCTTTTGCAACCGAATAGCGTGTCGGCATACCTGCCTTTTCTTTCATCGTCAGATAATCCGACTGCTTACTGCGGTTCGGATTCGGGTCATAGTAAAGTCCGTACTTCTCACAAATTCTGTCTGCAACTTTTCGGAATTTGAACCACGCTTTTTCCTCTCCCCACAAATGTTTCCCATCGACGAAAGAAATAGAGTTGATGACAAAATGGCAATGCAGGTGCTTTGTGTTCAGGTGGGTTGTCACAACGACCTGAAATCTTTTACCCCACACTTCATTTGCAAATTCCATTCCGATTTTCTGTGCCATCTCAGGAGATATATCTGTTTCCTTGAAACTCAAATATCCGTGATAGGCTTGGATACCGTCTGTCTTTTGGTACTGTTCCTTAACCGTTATGAATTGGTCACGGGCAATCGACACATTACAGTTGATACCCTCAACATAAAATTCTCGCTCTGTTTTTTCTTCGTCCTTTGCATAAGCAATAACATCAGCAAGAGCCTGATACTGTTCCGATGAAAACTCCCTTTTGATATTTGCAGAAGTCTTTTCGGGATTGGTTGCATAGTCAATGACCTGACCGAGCCTTTCTGTTACCGACCACAACTTTGTTACTGCCATTTCATTTCGCTCTGATTTGGACGAAGATATGTCCTCTCAATCTCTGACTGGAACTTATTCCACTTTACAGCTTCATTCTTCAGCATAGGTGCGTCAATGAAACCAAGTGTATTCGCTTTAGCCGCAAGCTGATTGATGTTATTACCGATAGAGGACAGTTCCCTCATCACATCATAGAAGCGGTCATCGGGTTTCTCTTTCGGCTCGTAACCTCTGATAAGTAAACGGATAAGTCCTGCTTCGGAAAGACAAGTCTTCTTTGCCTTTGCTGCCAAGTCCTGTGCTTCCTTGCGGTTAAAGCGTACAATCTTCTGAATGTTTCTCTTTCTCATAATCGGTATCTTCCTTTCTCTTTACTCTGCAATCTTTGTTAATCTGGAATAAGCACATCATCGTAACGCCAAGACAACTGCCGAGCAGTGTTCCGGCGGCGATAAGTAATAACTCTCTCAAATCAAGTTCTCCTTTCTCACGGGGTATTAGGGGCAACCCCTAACGAGCCTTTTACCGTTTGGAAAACTGTGTTTATCCAAATGGTCTGCTCGCTAAGAATAAACATCTCCTCCGGGTTGCCCCGTTCTCAGTCTACTATCTCTCATAATCCTTTGATTTCGGCTTAAAAGGTTCAGCCACGATATTGCCGCCCACTTCCTTAGAAAAGCGTTCGGGATACTTGAACTGTTCCTTGTATTTCTTCATCATATCGTCCGGCAAGCTCTGAAAGCTCTCACTCTCAGGCGGTGCATAACAGATAAAGAACTTGCCGCAGATAATATCTACCATCTCTTTCTTATCATTGTCCTGCACATAAACTGCACGGTTAAGCGGAAGTCCTCTCATCTTTCCTTCCTCATTACAGATGATTGCAACGTCATCGTCATAGGGCATATATTCCTCAATATCCCCGCCGACAATCTCCTGCATTGCTTCCAGACTGTCGTCGATTACAATTTCCTTCGGGTACTTTTCCGGTTCTACCAAAAGAACTTTAATCTTAGAATCATTCATCGTTCTTCATTCCTTTCGTGTGTTTTTTTATTGTAAATTCCCATCCGCATACAAAGAAAATCGTTGAAGTCCTTACCTGCTTTTGGTGGCTCATCAACGATTTCATACTTATCCGGCAGAATGGTTTTTAAGGTCTGTGCTGCCTTTCTGCCCGCTATATCATTGTCAAAATGGATACGGATTTTCCTGACAGATGGGTTACTGCCAAGATACTTTTCCAGTGCAATCGGCACTTTACTGTCCTCAATTTTCTTTGCCGGAGAATACACCCCGGACAGCGAGACAAAGCTCATTTCTTTCCAATCCTGCCCGTTCAGCTTCGCAAGCGTGGCATAGGATAACAAGTCAATGGCACACTCAAAGAGGTGTACTTCCTCCAAGTTTTCCTTACCAAGCCGAAAAGAATAATCTTTTTTACTGCCACTGCAATCGCCCATAATCCTACGCTTATTCGTGGAACGGTAGGCTGCATATTTCGGTTCTTTCTTCTCGTCATAGCCTACAAACACAACATTGTGATACGGCAGACTCTCAAAGATAAGGTCATTGGAAATACAGTAATTGATGATTTCAAAATCTATTCCTCTCCCGAAAAGATACTCTGTAATCACTATGTTGGAAGCACATTTTTCAGGGAGAAGAAGTGGTTTGTTTTCCTCTTTTGGCTGTGGCTTTTCATAGACCGGAGCCTGAATCGCTGTGTGTCCGATAATGGTTTCCACCGCTTCAAGGAAGCTGTAACCTTTGACCTTAATCAGATAATCCAAAGCACTCCTGCCGCCAATACCTCTCGACCACCATATCCATTTCCCGTTTGAAATCTTCAAACTGTCGTGGGTTCTGGTGCAATAGGTGTTACCTGAAAACTTAACCAGCTCATACGGTTCATAATTTCTCAGGTAGGTTAATAAGTCCATCTGCTTCGCCTGAATGATTAACTCAGGTGCGATAAAAGGCATATCGACCACCTCCTTAAAATAAAAATAGCCACCTGATTTTTTGAAAACCAAGTGGCTATATAATATTAAATTTTGTGTCTATGTTTTATGAAAGAATCTTCTCTTAATCAATTTTTCTTTCCTGTAGCTTTACTTTTTCAGTTTTAACCCATCTTTGAAAGCTTCACCCACACGCTCTGTAACCTTGTAGTAACCATGAGTATAAGGGTCAAATGCAATGGCATTTACCTTGGAAATATCAATTTTACCGTCTACCATAACGCTCTCATCGGCAGTTACATTCACTACCTTTCCAATAACGCCACAACCGTATTCATTATCTTGATACTCAATAAATTTACATTCTAAACAAATTGGAAACTCATTGATAATAGGAGCATCTACGACTTCAGCCTTACTTGCAGTCAATCCGCTACGTGTAAATTTATCTGTTACACGATTACCAGACTCTACGCCAAAATAATCTGCTTCTACCAAGTGTTCTACATCTGCGATACTAACAGTAAATGCACCTCGTGCCTTAATATTTTGCACGGTTTTATGTGTTTCGGTAAGATTCAATGCAACTATGTCCCTTGCTTGCATTGTCCCCCAAGCAGCATTCATTACATTCACACTGTTGTCCTCATTATAAGTTGCCACCATCAACACTGGCATAGGAAAAATTCCTTCCGTAATTTTCAACTTTGTTCTCATAATAATCTCTCCTTAAAATTAGATTGACAGAATTATTTATCCTGCTTATAATTATATCCAATCAATTCAGAATTTCAAGTACTGGTAAAAATGATAGGTACTATCCAAGGAGAAAGTATAATGATACAAAACTACATTGAAAATGCCAATTTTGAAGATACAGGCTTTGCTTACACCTTGTCCCTGATTTCCGGCAAACATAAAATGGTCATTCTTTATTGTTTAATGGAATTTAAAACTGTAAGATTCAATGAGCTGAAGCGTTATCTGAAAACAATTTCCGATAAAACATTAAGTAGCAATCTCAAGGAACTAGAATCTGACAAACTGATTATCCGTACTGAATATCCTCAAATTCCACCCAAGGTGGAATACTGTCTTTCGGAACGTGGCAAGTCACTAATGGTAGTGTTAGATCAGCTTTGTGTTTGGGGTGAAGAAAACAAACTGACAGATTAACATCTTCTAATTTTTTTGAAAATATTATTTCTGACAGTATAACTTTGTACCATCTTACCTAACATACTATCTGCGGTATGGGATTTTTCCATACCGCAATTCTAAACTCATCTTTCAAAATTTCTTGACTTCTTTTCAATCATTTCGCCCTCATCAGGTTCTCCGCCGACAATCTCATTTTCCTTTTTATCCATATTGAGCAGGATATTCAGCTCATCAAGTCGGGCAGTTTTTGCCCTCAATTCTTCCTCCTTTGCAAACGGCTTTTCGATTTCCTGCTTCGCTGTTTCAAACTGCTTTTCCGTATTTTCAAGACTGTTTTTCGTATCAGCAAGTGTTTCTTCGAAGCGTTCAATGCCGTTATCTATTCTCACGATATTACCGTGAGCATCGTCGCCAAGCGGTATATCTCTGCTCGTTTCGCCTTTCAGTTTCACAACATAATTACGCTGCACCGTATCAAAATACAGTTCCATTTGAAAGCCACGGTACTCGCCAAGTGGTATCGCATCGGGACTGTTCATTGACTTGCAGGCATTGATGATTGCCTGACCTGCTTCGGCTTTTTCGGAATAAGAAACACCCGATACCATCATTCCAAGCGGCTGCTCGTCTATCGGTTTCGGGTGTAATTTTGCTGTTTCAACATCTTTTGTAAGTCCCTCTACACGGGATTTCAAGTAAGCAATCTGTTGTGGGTAGAACTTGATGACCTTATCCTCCAGTCCGTATTTCTCCGATAAGAAATTGGATTTTAACATCTTTAGCTTCTGCACCTGAATGTCTAAGTCCATCTTTTCTTTGATATATGGATTACCTGTTGCAAGCATTTTTATCTCTGCATAGGACAGTGCGGTTTCATCAATATCCTCTGCCGACCTGACCGGAGATTTGCTCGTCATAATCTGACTTGCGAACTTCTGCTTACCTTCCACAAGCTGATAGAGGTATGCATCAAAGGTCTGCTCTGTTACATAGCGGTAAATATCTACCTGCGGATTTTCATTGCCCTGACGGACAATTCTACCGGAACGCTGCTCCAAATCTGAAGGTCGCCACGGACAATCCACATCGTGAAGTGCGATAAGTTTGTCTTGCACATTCGTTCCTGCTCCCATCTTCTGAGTAGAGCCAAGAAGCACCCTGACTTCTCCCTTGCGGGTCTTTTGGAACAGTTCTTTTTTCTTCATATCCGTGTCGGCTTCGTGTATAAATTTTACTTCACTTTCAGGAATACCTCTCTCAATCAGCTTTTTCCTAATGTCGTTATAGACGGAAAATGTTCCGTCATTCTTCGGCGTGGAAAGGTCACAGAACACAAGCTGTGCCGATTTCTTGTCGGCATTTTCTTTCCATATCCGATAGATGTTATCGACGCAGGCATTGATTTTACTGCCCTCAAAATCAGGCAGCATATCATTTAGCATACGCTGGTCAAGAGCCAGTTTTCTTCCATCATTCGTGATTTTCAGCATATTATCTACGCTTGAATCCACACCGCCGCCACGCACCTGCTCGGCTCTCTCTGCAAGGGAAGCAACCATTTCCTTCTGTATTTCCGACGGCTTTACTGCAATGTTATGGTACTTTGCTTCCGGTACTGGCAGGTTCAACATATCTGCTGTTTTAATGTCCGCTATCTCCTTGAACATCGCCATTAGTTCAGGCAGGTTATAGAATTTTGCGAACCTTGTCTTTGCTCTGTATCCCGTTCCTTCCGGTGTAAGTTCCACTGCCGTAATGGTTTCTCCGAAAGTGGAAGCCCAGGCATCAAAGTGCTGCAACCCATTTTTCACAAGCGTGTTGTACTGCAAATATCGCTGTATCGTATAGAGTTCCACCATACTGTTTGAGATAGGTGTACCCGTTGCAAATACGGTTCCTCGTCCTCCGGTAATCTCGTCAAGGTAACGACACTTCATAAAGAGGTCGGAAGATTTCTGTGCTTCCGTCTGTGCGATACCTCCCACATTACGCATTTTTGTATAAAGATAAAGGTTCTTGTAATAATGGCTTTCATCAACAAAAAGCCTGTCTACACCAAGTTCCTCAAAGGTTACAACATCATCTTTTTTCGTCTGGTCATTGAGTTTATCAAGTTTCTGCTTGATGGATTTTTTTGACTTTTCAAGCTGTTTTATGGAGAAGTTTTCCCCTCGGTTTCGCTTGAGTTCTGCAATTCCTCCAGTTATCTCCTCAAGCTGCTGTTCTAAGATTGCCCTCTGTCTTTCAATGGACATCGGGATTTTTTCAAACTGTGAATGCCCGATGATAACTGCGTCATAATCTCCGGTTGCAATCCTGCCGCAGAACTTTTTACGGTTCTTGGTTTCAAAATCTTTCTTCGTGGCAACAAGGATATTCGCCGCCGGATAGAGCTGCAAATACTCTGCCGCCCATTGTTCGGTCAAGTGATTTGGTACAACAAACAGTGACTTGTTACAAAGCCCAAGCCTTTTCGACTCCTGTGCTGCCGCTACCATTTCAAAAGTTTTTCCTGCTCCGACTGCGTGTGCAAGAAGCGTATTTCCTCCGTAAAGGATGTGGGCAACTGCATTTTTCTGATGTTCCCTGAGTTCGATTTCAGGGTTCATACCATTGAAAATAATATGGCTTCCATCATACTCACGGGGTCTGACGCTGTTGAACTTCTCATTATAGAACTTGCAAAGCCTTTCCCTTCGTTCAGGGTCAGACCATATCCAGTCCTGAAATTCCTGCTTAATCATTTCCTGCTTCGACTGAGCAATCGCAGTTTCCTTTTTATTCAGGACAGCCTTTTTCCTACCCTCATCATCTTCGATATAATCAAAGATACGCACATCTTTTAAGTTCAGCGTTTCCTCGATAATCTTATAGGCATTGATGCGGGAAGTTCCGTAAGTGTTATATGCCCTTACATTTCCTTTGTCGTAAGATTTACCCTCAATGTTCCACTCACTCGTAAAAGGAGAGAAGTGAACTTTGATATTCCACTGTGCATATCGTGGTGTTTCAAGCAAATGAAAGATAAACTCCTGCACATCGTCCGGCGGCAGCCAAGTTGCACCAAGTCGTACGGAAATTTCACTTGCAGTCAGGTCTTTCGGCTGCACCTTTTGAAGTGCTTCCACATTGACCTTATAATCTTCCGGATAGAGTTCTGCCGAGTTCTTTGTAATCCTCAGCTTCTCCCTGACATTACCCGAAAGATATTCATCAGCCATCAGATACTTCGGTTCGTAAGAGTTTCCATACTCATAAAGCGGATTTAGGAAGATAACACCCTTCAAATCCTCAAAGATTTCATTCTCCGATTTACCGGAAAGCTCCATCATATAGTCCATATCAATCGTGGCTTTTTCTCCAAGCGATACCGCCAACGCTTCGCTTGCCGTATCAACAGAAGTAACCGGAGTATGCGGCTTAATTGTCCTTTTAGAAAACATATCAGCCTTACGTTCCAGTTCTCCGTCCCCTCCGATTATCTCCAATGCGGAAAGCAGAGAGAATGAACTGTCCTGCGAAAAAGCAGAAGTATTTGCACGGCTGTTAATGAGTCCGTACTTACCTGAAAAGGTATCATAAAGTCTGTTTAATCTCTCCTGCTCCGCTTTGATTTCGCTGTCAGGGTAATCTTCTGTCTGCAATTCAATCAGCGTTCTGACGGAATTTCTAATAGCAATCATACCCTTAATTCGGTTCTCTGCGGTTGCCGATACCTCCACCGGAGTCATACGGGAATTTTCACGATAGTAGATTTTACCGTCCACCACCGTATAGGAAAAGTTTCTCACTGTCGGGTCTGCCGGAATAGAATTATCTTCCTCCTCCAGTTCTTCCTCGGCTTCATATTCCGTGATTTCCCCGTGAATATTTGCGACTGCTTCATCAAGCTGTGCTGCAAGGTCTGCATTTTCATACGGTACACAAGTTGCTTCCATACCGAAACGCCCCGATACCATTTTCATTTCTCCAAGTATCATTTCGGGGTGCTGCACAAAATAAGAGTTCATCTTAATTCCGTTCTCATCGGTATCAAGATGAACCCAATCCGGCTCAATATCTATCAGTCTGTCACGCTTTTGCAGGATAAGAATATCCGAAACGACTTCCGTTCCTGCATTACCCTTAAAGGTATTATTCGGCAATCGAATTGCTCCAAGAAGCTCTGCTCTCTGTGCAATATACTTTCGTACTGCTAAAGTTTCCTTATCCATTGTGCCTTTGCTCGTTACAAGAGCCATCACACCGCCGGGTCTTAACTTATCAAGGGACTTGGCAAAAAAGTAATCGTGTATCAGGAACTTATGCTTGTCGTACCTTTTATCTAACACCTTAAAATCTCCAAAAGGCACATTGCCAACCACTCCATCAAAGAAGCTGTCCGGCAGATTGGTTTCTTCAAATCCTTGTGCCGCAATGGTTGTTTTCTGATAAAGCTGCTGTGCAATCCCTGCGGAAATCGTATCAAGTTCCACACCGTAAATCTTACTGTCTTGCATTGCGTCCGGTAGCATACCGATGAAATTACCGATACCGCAGGACGGCTCTAACAAGTTGCCTTCCTTAAAACCCATCTGCTCCATTGCCTTATAAATGGCTGTGATAACTTCAGGCGGCGTGTAGAACGCAGTCAACGTGCTTTCTCTTGCCGAAGCATATTCCTCCGGTGTTAACACCGAAGAAAGTTCCAGATACTCCGTTGCCCACGCTGAATTATTTTCATCAAAGGCTTCTGAAAGCCCACCCCAACCGACATACTTTGATAAGATAATCTGTTCTTCAGGAGTGGCAAATCTGTTTTCTTCCTGACATTTTTTAAGAAGCTGTATCGCCATAATATTTCTGCGGAAGCGTTCCTTTTTACCAACCGTTTCAACCTCATTTTCTCTAAGATTAAAGGTGTGACGGTCTGCCATAGGCACATCAGGGTGCAAGTCAAAGCCTTTGACTTTTTTCTTCTGCTCCCAAGCGGGAACTAACGGCTCAGGCTCTTTTTCATTTCTTTCTTCGGCAGGTTCTTCCTTTACAATCAAATGCTCATTCATCGGATTCTCTCGCACTTTTCTGTCAAACTCTGTGCGTGAAAATTCCTTATTGAACAGTGGCACATCATAGTCATAGAGCATTACTCTCTCATCATCAACAGATAAGATTTCGTACTCAGAAGCACCGATATACACCTTATCGCCAAGATGATATTCATATTTCACATCTTGCAGCTGTTCCGCTTCTTCAGGTTCTTTTTCGGCTAGTTCGACCTCCTGCTCCGGTGGTGCATTAGAGAGTATCTCACGGTTTCTTTTCGTTTCTTCGATTTTGGCTCTGCGTTCCTCTTGACTTTCAAGCCACTGAGGATAGTGTTCTTTTTCCTTTGGATTTAAGTATCTGTCTGTTCGGATAAGTTCCCCGATACGTTTCTCCACCTGCGACCACGAAAGCGTGATATGTGGATTTTCTTTACCGATACCTTTCGTAATCGTAATACCTTTTCCATCGTGACTCTCATCAATTCCTGCTCCGATTATTACTGGATAAGAGCCGCCCCAACCGTACTCATTTTTTAAGAAGTCTGCGTTTTCTTTTGCTGAAAGGCTTTTTTCAAACTGCTCATAGATACGCATTTTACCCTCAGAAAATCCGCTTCCATTCGCAAGAATAGCGTCGATAATCTCCTGAGAAAAAGTAAAGGCAGAGGTTTTCTTTTCCTCTGCCCGACCGTCTAATATGAATGTCATCTGACCGTCCATTGACGGTAATGGTTTTATGCTGTCACTTAATTCTCCCAGTAATCGCATAGCTTCAAAGTGTCGGGCAATAACAGCCCAATCATAAAAACTCTGTGCGGTTCTGCTGTCGTATTTGCCCTCCCACAAATGCAGAACGTTTTCAAAGGTCTTGTACCCTACTGTCCTGCCATCCTCTAAAGTAAGCTCGGTATAATCATTATTGAAAATACTCTTTATATACTCTGTGCGGTCTTTGTTATCAGGATTACGTTCATAATAATCTTTGATTTCTTCCAGACTAGCCGACAAATGTGGTGTCGTTCTGAGAATTTCATTGATTACTTCATCACGTCCAAAGAACGGAAGGCTTTTATCCTCGTGCGTTCTGTCGTAATACTCTAAGCGAATATCACTTCCGCTTTCACGATTTCCTGTGCCGAACTGCGAAGAGAGTTCATCAGACGAACCCATTTCATCATATCCTCCGCTTTCATCTGTTCGGTCACTCCCTCTTTCTGTGCCATCTGGCTCAGGATTGTTTCCTCCATCTTGCTGGCTCTCTGTTCCACTTCCGCCAAGTGCTGTGTCAGTTCGCCCCTCGTCAGGAGATTGTAGTAAAGGACTCTGTGATGTTCCTTCAGAAACTCTCTCCTCATCTGAGCGTACCTGCCCAGCGTCACTTCCGGCTGCTGTGGAAGTTTCAGGTTCGGAAGGCTGTAATCGCCCACCATCGTGTAGGTCAGTTCGTTCATTGTCCAAACTCCTTTCGTCGTTATTTTCAACCTTATTGTATTCATTTCTGTCCTGACCGACAATTATGCGATTTTGACGGTTGAGTGCAGTAATTGTTTTAGATATTTCCGTTAATCCCATTTCTGCAATATCACTGGTAGCAAATCCAAGTGCATTGAGTGTTTCCTGCGTATTGAAGTTAGTAACATCTCTGAAATCATCAAGTTCAAAATAACCGTCCGTATCAACGCCAAGCCTTGACATCATCATATATGCCACACTATTTGTCACGACATTTTTATAAATGAAAGCCACAATATCCTCTTCCACTTCCTCAAAGGAACTGCCCTCGGTTGCATAGTAAAGGTCTTGCAGATAATCAGGGATATTATCCTCTGCCGCATTTCTTGCTGCTCCCATAATTGCTTCGGCAAGACTGCTCTTATTCTCAATCTCTCCGAAAGTGCTTTCCAATGTCTCAATCACATCTGCTTCGTATTCCTGACGCATATCCCAAATCGGGACTGTTCTTGAATATCTGCTTTCGTGAGTATCTGAAATGTCAAAGTAATGTGTCAGTCTTTGCCGTGAACGGTTTTCATCAGCAAAAACAGCAATACCTCTTGCACCTCGGTTGACCCATCTGCCAAAAATTTTGTTCCACTGCTCTATCTCAAGAACCGCTGTTGCATCGGGTCGCTGTGCATATACAAGAAGCTGTTCGTCATAGCGTAACTTATAATTTCGGCAAGCTGAAGCTAAGAATGCCTGCCAGTTCTGAGGATTTGACACAACCGTTTTGCAGGTGCGGTTGTAAAGCTCAGAAATAAGGTCATATTTTCGTGCCATTACTCTTGCACCTCCTTATCGCTGTTTTTCTCTGTTTCTGGTCTTGTTTTTTGACGGTTCGGATTGATTGACAGGTTCAACTTTACTTCCACTAAGCTCCATTTTTTCAGCAAACTCGCATATATGATAGCAGCAATTTCCGACATACAAATGGTAGTCATCAATATACTTGCATACTTTGTCTGCTGTGTGTCCATCACGAAAAGTAATTCTGATTTTCCCTCCATCGGGAATATAGAATTTCAAATTGTAATGACTGTCTATAAATCGAATTTGCTTTTCCTGCGGCTCTGCTCTATTCTCCTGTTGCTTCATTTTCCTTACCTCTCATTTTTGTTGCTTCATCAGAACCGCCGCCCAAATACGAAAAGAGTTTACCGGACTTTGTATTCTTCTGAAGCTCCATAATCACACCCATATCAGGAATCGTGATATTCGGGATTTTCAGGATTGCTTCCATATCAAGCTGCTGCAACTTTTTCTCCGTATCACAACCGGAGTCAAAGAGTTTATTCAGCACCTTGACCTTATTCTGAAAAGTTGCTTTGTCTTTCACGAAAATACCTCCTTAGCTAATGTTGATTACAATAGAAATACTGCCGCTCTGTTCTTCTTTCTGCGGATTACGTGAATACTCAGGAAAAAGGGACTGTACTCTCTGCCTTGCCCTGCGTATGGTTTCAAAACAAGGAAGTCCGTATGCTCGGTAATTAAATACAATATCCTCAAGCGGAAGATTTCCGGCTGGTATATATCCGTACCGATTGTAATAATGCAGAATGAGAAGCATATCATCATACCTCGACATCGGGCATTCCTTTAAGATTTCAAGCACTCGGCTCTCCACCGTTTTCTGTTGTTTCATAATGTTCCTCCAAAAATTAAAGGGACAGAGTTTTTTACGCTCTGCCCCGACTGGTTAATGTTCGCTTGTTACTTACTTCTTACGGTTTTTAACCTGAAGAAAGATAAAGCCGCCGACAATAACGGCGACTAATGCGATAGCGATAATTGTCTTTGCTTCCATTACTCGTTACCCTCCTTTTTCTTCTTTTTGTGTGCAACAACAGAAGTTACGGCGATACCGACAGCAGAAAGTCCGGCAAGGACATACCAAAGTTTCATATTGGTATCATCTCCTGTTTTCGGAGTATCCCTCAACTCATTGTGCATTTTTACAACGGCTGTTTCATCAAGTTTGATAGTAACATTCTGGTCGGCAGGTGTGATATATGCGGCAGAGGCATTGTTTGCCACTTCGGATACGGTATATTCGCCAATACGAAGTCCCTCAATCACAATTTCGCCGTTCTTATCTGTTTCAAATGTCATATCATAGCCGTTTGCTCCGGTTACTCTGAACGCAAAACCTTTGACCTTACCGTCTGAAGATGTCTTAACGATTTTCAGTGTTCCACGCATAGCTTCATTGATAAATCCGACACCTGCCTTATTCTCAACGGAATAAGTTGTTTCGTCTTTCTCAATGAAAACAGAGTGTTCTCCCTTATCAAGCAGGAAGCCCTCCGGTGCTTTTGTTTCACGGACAATATATTTTCCGTAAAGCAGTTCTTTCATCTCATAAATTCCGGTTTCAGTTTCTTCAAGATTTCCGATAAGTTCATCTCCATCATCAATCTTTCCGTTCTCATTGGTGTCCTTATATACCTCAAAGGTTGCACCCGTAAGCTTGTTATCCGGATATTCAGCGTCCACCTTCGTGAGTCTGATATTGCCGTGAACATACTCATTGACAATCTCAATTTCAACTACCTGCTCGGCTTTGCTAATATTGACCTCATACGCTTTTTCATCAAGAACAAATCCCTTTGGCTGCTCGATTTCTCTTACAATCCATTTGCCATAAGGTACTTTTTCAAAAGAAAAACTACCGTCTTTTGCAGAGGTAGTCGTCATAAGTGCAGTATCCTTTGTAAATTCTGTTTCTTCGGCTTTGAAGATACCGATAACAGCACCCTCAAGTGCTTCTCCATTCTCGTCAATCTTCTTACCTGATACAGAACCATAGATAAGTTCATTCTTGATTTCTTTTCCGTCATTTACTTTAATTTCAACCGTTGCGGTATCCTGACCTGCGTATTCAAACACAACCGGATACTTCGTATCAGAGAGAATATAATGCTCATCGGTTGCAATCTCTTTGACATAGTATTTGCCAAACGGAAGGTCTGACTTCATAACAGCAGTTCCATTTTCATTTACGCTGATAATCTCAATCAGTCCATCAGCCGGAATAACTGTACCGCTTGCAGATACAATATCTTCTGCGGCATAAAGACCAAAGCTGATGTTTTTGATTTCTCCGTTGTCGCCAATACCAAATGTCTTATCCTTTTCAATGACTTTTGCAAGGCTTACCTGCACTTTCTGTCTTTCGTTATAGAACGATGTGGAAGTTTCGGTAACAGAGATATTCTGACCTGCATAAGTAAGCTCAACCGTATGTGTTTCGCCACTCACTACCATTCCATCAGGTGCGGTAATTTCCTTGACCTCGTATTTTCCGAGATAAAGTTCTTTGCTCTTAACAAATCCATCGGAACTCGTTGTGATAGTATCTACCACTTTGCCCTTTGAATAGCGGAGCGTACCGTCCGGTGTGCTAATATCTTCCGCAGCACGAACTTCATAAACTGCACCCTCAAGTCCTGCCACTTCATAAACAGGCTGATAGATAACATCACTGTCCTCAGAACCGCTTACATTGACACCACTAAATACTTCTCCGGTCTTTTCAACCGTGATAGTACCTTTCTGTGCCATATTCGGCTTATTGACTTTCACAACAGTTACGCCGCCTTCCTCTGTGGAATTTTCTTCAGTAATATCAAAATATACCGGAGTATCATCAAGCACATATCCGTATGGAGCTTGTACCTCTACGATGGAATATCCCTTGCCGTAATCCAGTTTCTCAGGTGTTACAAGAGAACCATTTGCGTCGGTATAGAACACATCAATCGTGGTCGGTGTCGGATAAGTAAAGGTCATTTTGACCTGATTGCCCTGCGGGTCGTAAATCTTAAATCCTGCTCCTGCATACGGAATACTCTTTCCGCTTTCTGCGTCCACCTTGACTACATTGACAAAGCTCTCAAAGTTACGGTTATTGATGAGATAACGATAAGTCTGTGCGTTCTGTGAAATGAACACATCAAAATCGTCCATCATCTCACGACCTTCCCAACCGGAAGTCTGGTGTACGGTATAAATACCATACGGCATATCTTTTGTCTGACCGAAGCCATTTTCATCGCAAACGATAGTATCTCTCTCATCTTTATTTGCTGCGTCATAGCTTCCGGCAGATTTCAAATAAATCTCAAAGGAAGCACCCTTTTCAGGAGTTTCAATCTTTGTTTCTCCATCATCAGTGTGTTTAATGATAGCCACGTTACCTTTGATTACCTGCTCGGTTACATCATTGGAAGTAAGGTTGTGTTCTACCTCATAAAGTTTCGGGTCTGCACCCACTTCATGGATAGTCTTATCAAGCAAATATCCCTCTGACGGTGTAATTTCTCGGATTGTCCAGTCGGTATCACAAACATATTCTTTAGTAGTGAACTGACCATTTTCATCAGTAACATACTTATCTACAAGCGTTTCTCCCTTATAGATACCGTAAACTGCTCCCGAAAGTTTGGCATTGCCCTGTGCTTCGCCTTTCTCAGCATCGCTCTTGGTTACTGTTACAGTAAATTTCTTCAAAATGTTATTGAAGTTTCTTGTGGTTACTTCTTTCCACTTCACTGGTGCAATCTGATTTTTTGGCACAACATAACGGATAGCTGTGTCTACTTCTTCAAGGATATATGGTTCAGAACCACTGATAAGCACATCTTTGAAAGTTGCCACACCGTCTTTGTCTGTAACTGCATACTGGTCAACAGCATCGCCGGAAAGAGAAGTACCAAAAAGATGGAACTTCACACCTTCAACAAGGTTATCTTCTGAGGACTTCACTACCTGAAGGTCGCCACGCTTCAATTTGTTATTAAAATTGACCTTTGCAACCTGTCCTGCCACAACAGTAACTCTATGTGTTTCCTGCGGCTCGTACTTATCGTATGCCTGCTCGGTTACAGTATAGATACCCGGCATAAGATTATCAATCTGGAACTTACCGCCATTAGCTGTTGTAACTGTCTGATTGATACCGTTTCCGGTAATCGTGAAGTTGATACCGTCAACCTTGCCGTCCTCACTGGTCTTTACAATCTGACAAGAACCATAGCTGACTTTCATCTTCACATAACCGTTGATACTGTCGCTTACTTCCTGAGCATAGCTGACAACATCCTGCACACTGGAGTTCTGACCGTGTTTGCCCTCTGACCATACAACCACACCTCTGCGGACTGCATTTTTCTTCGTTGCGGTAATCGTAAATTCCTTACTCGGTGCAGTATCCATAGAAACCGTAAGTTTGTTACCATTCACTGAAAAACTTACTCCACTGATACTTGCCTTGAAATTATATTTGGACAGCACATTATTGGAATCTGTCAGAGTAGTTGTGTACTTACTTCCGTTCCATTCAAGCTCTATTGTCTTTGCCGAACCGGATGATTTATTACAAAAACTCGGTATGGTCGCATGGTTCTGTACACTCTGCACCATACTGTTGTAATAACTGAAAATCTTATTGCGGAGCGGATGCTTTGCATTGATGACATCTTTCACATTGCTGCAACCACTGGCTGCTACATGATTGAAGTTCGCATCACGCTCTCCGATAACAGTTTCCCAGATAAGAAGCTGTGTAGCATAAGCCTGTGCGATGCTGTTTGCTGCCGCTTCATTCTGTGACCTCCAAGATGTCGAGATTGCCCCACGATAGCCATACTGTAAAATACGACCAACGAAAAGACGTATTTCATCTCCGGAAATAACCCCATTGGCTGCAAGGTTATTAAAATAATTTTCGTCATACTTATTCATTGTTTGACCGACCTTGAGCGAAATTCCCGGCTCAATACAATATGCAACATTGCCTGAGTATGAACCAATAGCCTTAAGATTGGTAAAATTGGAACGTCCGGTATGCCAACCATTTTTCAAGGTCAAATTACTGTGTCCCCATACCCCATCGTAATTAGCATCGCCATCACGAGGGAAATCGACCATATAAACATCGGCTTTTTCTCCCGAAGCAGCATATGCTGTTGTCGAGCCAATGCCTGCAAAAGTGGTCACACACATAAGGGTCGCCAAGAAAAGCGACGTGACTCTTTTGAATTTTGACTTTATCATTGCGTTTCCTCCTGTAAAAATTGAAAACACACCGTATCTCTACGATGTGCCTTTGTGGATTTTCTCTTACGGCAGAATTTACCTGCCGAAAAACAAATGCGGATTTTTCGTTAATTTTTCATTTTACCATACACCTCCAGTCCGTTCATACTGTACGATTTCCCCTTAGAGATAGACATATACTTTGAGATAGTTATATTCAAGTGAGATAGTATATATCATTTTCGGTAGGTAAAAGTATAACTAAGGGGTTAGAGTGTGAGAAAGGGGAACTGTAAATCAGGCTATCTGCTGTCACGCTCTGCACGATTACGCAAAAACTTGTTGTAATGCTCCAATGCTTTGCAGACAAAATCCTCCGTCTGGCTGACGGGAATGTTTTTCGGGATAAGCTGTCTTACTCTGTCGCCCCTCAACACGATTTTTTCCTTTTGGTTCGGTTTTTCCTCAGACATAACAGCGTGGATTGCTTCTGTTGTAAGGTTGCCCTCGTTGAATAACTTTCGCATACGGATTGTCTGGTCGTGTGACGGAGTTGCGTCATTCAGGTCGATTTCATCAACCACATCACGCTGGCAATCTTCATCAAGATAGGAAAGTTCCACGGCAGGACGCATTTTAATACGCCCCTCATCAACAAATTCAAGCAGTTCAGGAACAAGGTTTGTCAGGCGGACATATCGCTGTATTTGTGTGTTACTGTCCTGACTCTCAGAAGCTAAAATCTCTCTTGATTTACCCACAATAGAATTGTGTCCCACTGGGACTCCATTTTCTTTGCTCGGTCTGCCTGCTTGTCTTTTCATTGCTTCCAAACGCATTTTATAGGCAAAGGCTTTTTCACTTGGCAATATCTCTGACCTCTGAAAATTACTCTCAACCATTAAAATGGTCGCTTCATCTCTGTTCAGGTCTACAATCTCGCTTCTCAGTGTTTCAAATCCTGCCAGTTCACACGCTCGCTTTCGTCTGTGTCCTGAAACAAGTTCATATCTGCCGTCCTCTTTCTGCCTTACCGTTGCCGGAGTAATAACCCCTCTTTCCTTGACACTCTCCACAAGCTGCATCATATCTTCATCGTCCCTGACCTTAAACGGGTGGTCTGGGAAATCATCAATCAGCTCCAACGGAATATCTCGGATTTTTGAAAGCTGTTCTTCATCTCTCTGTGCCTGAGTGGTAAATAAATCATCGAGCTTCGTGAGAGTGAAGTCGCTCTTTCTTCCTGCCATCGGCTAACACCTCCTTTGTAAATTCAGCGTATGCCTTAGACACTGTGCTGTTTGGCTCATAAGCATAAATGCTTTTGCCTTTAGAAGAAGTTTCTGCGGCTTTTACAGCAATTGGGATTTGTGTTCGATACATTCTTATCTGATTACCGAAGTTTGCCCTGAGTGCTTCCACCGTACTCTTTGCAAGGTTTGTTCGGCTATCCACCAAAGTAAGTAGCATACCGTCTATCTTAATATCCGGATTGATATACTTCTTTACTTTTGAAATGGTCTGCACAAGCTGTGTCATACCCTTTGCAGGCAAATACTGAGCCTGAACCGGAATGATAACACTGTCTGCCGCTGATAAAGCATTGAGAGTAACCATACCAAGTGAAGGCATACAGTCTATAATTACATAATCATATCTGTTCTTCACTTGACTCAGATAATTCTTGAGGGTAGTTTCTCTGCTCATTGCGTTCACAAGGTTAAATTCCATTGCTGAAAGCTCAAGGTTTGCCGGAACAAGGTCAACACCTTCTTCGTGGTGCAGGATACCAACCATAGGGTCTGTCATCGTTTCATTGATTACATCTGTGAGTTTCGTTGCAAGCGTGATACCCAAGCCATCTGTATCCTGCCAACCAAGACAAGTCGTTAAATCTCCCTGCGGGTCTGCGTCTATGAGCAATACTTTCTTGCCCTGCATTGCAAGCCCGACTCCGAGATTAACTGTTGTGGTGGTCTTTCCGACTCCGCCTTTCTGGTTACATACGGAAATCGTTTTGCAGTTTGACACTTCTTTTTGCCCTCCTTTCTGAAAATTCATAGCCACCGCATTATGGCTATGTACCTGACCGACTCATTTCCTAATCGGTCATAGCAATATTTGTTCTCAACACCCCTTGCCAAGCAAAACGCTCACGGGAAGTCACTAAGGAACAGACTGCTTATCTGTATCATAGGGTTCTAACCTCTGCCGGGTACTCCGCCAGCTCCGTAGAGAAGTATCATTATCATTCTGACTGTCCTCGCCATATCAGGGGCAACCTGATACTCATAGCCGGAGTTCTCGCTATTCTGAAAAAGAGAAATTACGGCGTACCTGCTAAAGTGGCTATCATCAGAAATAAAGTCTTAGTGAATGACTTATTCAATTTTCAAGCGAAAAGGCTTCCGTTTTTGCTATCCGGAATGAACCCCTTCACTCATTTGGACAAAGGGGTATGAAATGCACACCCAAAATCGCCGCTTTTCCGAAAATATTTCAAAAAATTTTTGAAACAAAAAAAGCCGCCTGCTCCGGTTATGAAACAGACGACAAATCAACGTTCTAAATGTATTCAATTTTCAATTTCTTTTTCTTTGCTCCAAGCACTTTACAAAGGACATCATCTACTGCGTCGGTGTATCGTCCCTGGGCTGCTAAATTGTTCTTCAGTTCGATGAGCGATTGTATCACTCGGCTTCGTTCTTCTTCATTTAAGTATATATGATAGGTTTTCTCTCTCATTGGCTCTCCCTCCATCTTTCAAATGTATTTTTGATTATCTCCACATCTTCCTCAGTATCAGAAGAAATAAATATATGTACACTCTGAAAAGCTTTCTTTAAGCTGTCAGCATAATCCAGTTCAGTACCTTTCATCGGCAGCTTAATCAGCCTTATTCCTCGTTGCTTACACATATATGCTTTCATTATTTCTATATTCTCATCAGCACTTCCTGACTCAATAGCCAACTTTTCTGAAGCTATGTATGTTTCAAGCGGAACTCCAAGCAATCGGTCAGAACCAAGTTCTGCTTTCAAGCCCTTCCTATTAGAATAATAACTGACAGCCAAAGCAGGAAATAAAGATAAATACTCCTGCTCACAAATTCGACAGCCTTTATTCAATATCGTTCTTTCATTTATCTTCATACTCCATGAATGACCGTGCCTGCACTTCCACCACGCTCTCTTTGCAGAATTTCGTGATACTTCTGTCGGCTTCCATTTATTCTTTTCATAATCCCATTCGCTAAGAAGCTGACTATCTGTTGTCGCCAAATCATTATATCCGGCAAGGACTTCTCTCTCCGCACAAACAGGGCATACCGTACCTTTCACACGGGCATTGATAACTGATTTCCACTCGTTACCGCATTTACTGCATCTCCACCAAACATTTTTCCTCGACTTTGCATTTACTTCATCAGGCTTCAATGACAAGTTCTTCTCCGACCACTCAGACGCAATTTCAGGGTGTGTTGTCTGCAAATCGTTAAACCCTTTCAGGAATATGTACCCACTGCAATACGGGCATTTGCTCCCACCGGAACGGGTAGAAATAAGGGTGTTCCACTCTCTGCCGCAATCCTTACACTTCCACCAAGCCTTACGATTGGCAAAGACCGTAACCTGAGTTGGAAGTAACGGATAATTTCTGTCCGACCACTCGGCTGCTATATCCGGCAGAAGTGTTGCAAGGTCATTAAATCCTGCCAACACTTTATTATGGGAGCAATACGGGCAACCTGTTTTATTTATTGTTCTGCTCTTAACGGCAACTTCCCACTCGTGTCCTTTCTCACATCTCCAAATCACTTTCTTATGAGAACCAATAGAAACCTCTGTCGGTTTTATCTTATTCTTTTTCGACCACTGCTTTTCCAGTAGCGGCTCTAATGTCGCCAAATCGTTAATGCCTGCAATCACTCTTGCACCGGAACATATCGGGCATTTTTCTCCATTGGAACGAGCCTTAACGCTTGTCTGCCATTCGTGACCGCAAGCACCTTTCCACCATACCTTTTTATTCGAGCCGAAAGTTATGCTGTCCGGTGTCAGTGGCAAATTCTTTTCCGACCACTCGGCAACCAATTCCGGATGTACTGCCGCTAAGCTGTTACTCATATCAAATCCTCTCCTTCCTTTGGCTTTATTATATGAAGAAAAGGTACTTGCCCCAAGTTTGCGAATATGCGGATAAATTAAAAAAGCCCTTTGAGAAAGGGTATTCCTCTCTCAAAGGGAGTTAATCAAACTGAAATTTGTCGCTTTAATACCCGTGGTCAACATGTTCCCAATTCCCACTGTCATTCCTAATTAGAATCCATTTCCAATCATCATATGTTGAATCCGGATTAAGCGAACCATCCCCGCCTGATGAGTCTACATCGAAAGATGATAATATTACGATTGCTTCATCCGCGTCATATTGTTCAGCCCATTCATCAAATTCATCGGCGTATGTATCTCCGGGATAGGACAGTTTTGTCAGTGTGCAGCCGTCAAATTCGTTGCCGAAATAGTCTTTTACTGTTTGGAAAGCCGCCTCAATATCACTGTCTGAATATATTTCCGATGGTTTCCAATCAGGAATTTGAACATTGTCAATATTCCCACCACTATTCTTTCCACTACAGCCGGCAAGAACAAAAATCATTATCAAAGCTGTCAGAAAACAGAATAAAGTTTTCCTATTCATTTTTCGATACCTCCTACGAATTCAAATTTTCATCCCTACAGACTGAAATTTATTTTTTCCTTGTGGTTATACGAAGTAACAAGCATCCTATCAAAAATCCAACGAGAGTCCCACAAGTATTCATAATCACATCATCTAACTGTGCAAACCTTCCAATAAATGTTTGCAAAAATTCTATACCAATCGAAAATACTGCTCCAAGTATAACGCCATTCCACCAATGCTTGTGGATATTCTTAAAAATAAATACTGGCAAAAATCCATATGGAATGAATAGACATATATTCAAAATAGTTGCCGCATTAAATCCATCCTCAAATAATTTAAAACTAATATAACTATCAAGTGGTGAGGATATTCCAAAACTACCACCAATAATTCCTGTAATTTTTAATATTGATACAACTATTAGAATCCATAAGAATTGACATAACCAATTTAAAATCTTAACTTCAATTTTCTTCTTCTGGATAAATTCAATACCCACTTCGATAATCATAACACCTGCAAAAATAATAAGTGCCATTGGAAATAATCTCACTAATATCCATATTCCAGTCCATATTTCCATTGTAATATAACTCACTATCATTCCTCCATAACTTCAAATTTGTCGTTTTCTTTTATCCCCATTATAACTGTTCTCCATAACCACTGCAATGAAAACCTAATCGGTGATTTACATTTCTCTCTCTTCTAAAAATGGGCAATCCCATTAAGGACTGCCCATTCATTCTGCTTATTATGCGATTTTTTCTTGCTTGCACCGATTTCTGCATCAAATGATGTAAGTTTGATGTAAATCGCTGTTTTTTCAGTTTTTTATCAAATGAAGTACGTTCCGTTTATTTGGTAAAACGGTACATCTTTACATCATCTTAATAGAGCTTTGCACCTGCTGGAATGTGGTCATCAACCATCAGAAGATGAAGCTTTTCTTCGCCTTCTTCTTCATGAATAGCACTGAGGAGCATACCGCAAGAGTCAATGCCCATCATAGCTCTCGGTGGAAGATTTGTGATAGCAATAAGAGTCTTTCCAACCAGTTCTTCCGGCTCATAAAAGCTATGAATACCGCTTAAAATGGTTCTGTCTGTGCCTGTTCCGTCATCAAGAGTAAACTGTAACAGTTTCTTTGACTTCGGTACTGCAACACACTCTTTAACCTTTACCGCACGGAAATCTGACTTGCTGAATGTATCAAAGTCTACCATTTCCTCAAATAAAGGCTCTACCTTTACCTTAGAAAAATCAATCTTTTCAGACTCAGTTTTTACATTTTTTTCAGGTGCTTCAGAAGCTGTATTATTTACATCATTTTTCTTATTTACACCATCTAAGGACTTCATTGTCGGGAAGGCCAGAACATCACGAATTGCTGCAGAATCTGTCAGTAACATAACCATTCTGTCGATACCGAAGCCGATACCGCCTGTAGGTGGCATACCGATTTCCAGTGCATGCAGAAAGTCTTCATCTGTGGTATTGGCTTCTTCATCACCCTGAGCCAACAGTTCTTCCTGTGCTTTAAATCTCTCTCTCTGGTCAATAGGGTCATTGAGTTCAGAGTAAGCGTTTGCCATTTCCCAGCCGTTCATAAAGAACTCAAATCTCTCTGTATATTCCGGATTTTCCGGTTTCTTCTTAGTCAGCGGAGAAATCTCGATTGGGTGGTCCATAACAAAGGTTGGCTGAATCAAATGCTCTTCTGCAAACTCTTCAAAGAACAGAGACAGAATATCGCCCTTTTTATGGCGTTCTTCGTACTCTACATGATGTTCCTTTGCCACAGCTCTGGCTTCTTTCAGTGTATGAATCTCGTTAAAGTCCACACCTGCATATTTCTTAACCGCGTCTACCATAGTGATACGTTCAAATGGCTTTCCTAAATCCATTTCCACGCCATTGTAGCTGATTTTTGTTGTGCCCAGAACTTCCTGCGCCACATGACGGTACAGATTTTCCGTCAAGTCCATCATGCCGTGGTAATCCGTGTAAGCCTGATATAATTCCATTAAAGTAAATTCCGGATTGTGTCTGGTGTCCAGACCTTCGTTACGGAATACACGTCCGATTTCGTATACTCGCTCCATACCGCCTACAATCAGTCTCTTCAGATACAGTTCCAGAGAAATACGCAGCTTAAAGTCCTCATCCAACGCATTGAAATGTGTTTCAAAAGGACGCGCTGCCGCACCGCCGGCATTGGCTACCAGCATAGGAGTTTCCACTTCCAGGAATCCCTGTCCGTTTAAATAGTGACGAATACTTGCAATGATTTTAGAACGCTTGATAAAAGTTTCCTTTACATCTTCGTTCATAATCAAATCCACATATCTCTGACGGTAACGCAGGTCTGTGTTTGTCAGGCCGTGGAATTTTTCCGGAAGAGGATTTAAACTCTTGGAAAGCAGTGTCACTTCTGTGGCATGGATGGAAATTTCACCGGTTTTTGTCTTAAACACCTCACCCTTAATGCCTACAATGTCACCAATATCCATTTTTTTGAAGTCTTTATAGGAATCTTCCCCTATATTATCTCTTGCTACATAAGACTGAATTGCACCCTGTAAATCCTGAATACTGCAAAAAGAAGCTTTTCCCATAACACGCTTGGACATCATACGTCCTGCCAGGGAAACGCTCTTGCCTTCTAATTCTTCAAAGGCATTTTTCACTTCCATACTGTGATGAGTCACATCATACTTGGTAATCTGGAACGGGTCTCTTCCTTCCTCCTGAAGCTGGGACAGCTTCTCACGGCGTACCTTTAATAACTGGTTCAAGTCCTGTTCCTGTGCTTTCTTCTGCTGTTCTGCCACTTTGTACACACTCCTTACGTTTATTTGTCTGGTATCCTTAAATATTTCTTTCGATTTCAAGAACCTTGTATTCCATAGTGCCTGCCGGCATTTCTACGGAAACGGTTTCACCTTTCCTTGCACCGATAAGCGCCTTTCCAACCGGTGATTCATTGGAAATTTTACCCTCCAGGCTGTTGGCCTCTGTAGAGCCTACGATTTTAAACTCAATTTCTTCCTCAAATTCCACATCATAAACCTTTACTTTACAGCCAACACTGATTTTGTCCAGGTCTACTTCATCTTCTACTACAACTTCGGCATTTTTCAGAATTTTTTCGATTTCTTCAATTCTGGCCTCAATATCTCTCTGCTCATCTTTTGCTGCATCGTATTCTGCATTTTCAGATAAGTCACCCTGTTCTCTTGCCTCTTTGATTTTTTCTGCTACTTCTTTTCTCCGAACGACTTTTAAGTCATGTAATTCTTCTTCCAGTTTTGTCAGTCCCGCATACGTCAGTATTGTTTTCTTTTCTTCCATTTTAATTCTACACCCTTTCTCATATATTCATAATGGAATCCAGGGATTAAAAAAAGCCCTGTCCACATAAATACCGCTACTTAACAGTCATAATATTATAAATAATAGATATGCAGATGTCAAGCCAAATAGCCCTTTCTTCCTAAAATCAGGGGCAAAATTGGCAAAATCCCCATTTTTGAAAGTATTCTTCTACATCCGGCTCACCAGTTCCTCCAGCTGTGCATAGCTTTCCACTTCATTTACCTGCCTGCGCACAGAGGCAGAATGCGGCATTCCCGAAGTGTACCAGGCCACATGCTTGCGCATTTCCCGCATACCGGTATAAACGCCTTTATATTCCAGCTGCATTTTTGCATGACGCAGCATCATATCCTTTACCTCTTCCATGGATGGCGGCGGCAGAAGCTCTCCCGTCTCCTGATAATGGAGAATTCGGGAAAACAGCCAGGGGTTTCCCTGTACAGCCCTTCCTATCATAATACCGTCACATCCTGTCTCCCTCACCAGAGCCTCCGCTTTTTGGGGAGAATCCACATCTCCGTTTCCAATGACCGGAATGGACACTGCTTCCTTCACCTGGCGGATAATATCCCAGTCCGCCTGCCCTGCATAGTATTGCTCCCTGGTTCTGCCGTGTACTGCAACAGCGGCTGCTCCCGCCTCTTCTGCAATTTTCGCAATTTCCACTGCATTGACAGCATCCTCTGTAAAACCTTTTCTTATCTTTACAGTTACAGGCTTCTCAATGGCGTGGGATACCTTGTATACAATTTCATGAACCAACTCCGGTTTTTTCATCAGAGCCGACCCCTCTCCGTTGTTTACTACCTTGGGCACCGGGCAGCCCATGTTAATGTCCAGAATATCAAAATTTCGGTGCTCAATCCGCTTGGCTATCTCTGCCATCAAATCCGGCTCTGAACCAAATATCTGCAAAGACACCGGCCTTTCTCTCTCCTCAATCTCCATAAGGCTTTCTGTATTTTTATTCTGAAAGTGTATGGCTTTTGCACTGACCATTTCCGTACAGATAAGCCCCGCACCCTGTTCCTTGCACAGCAAACGAAATGGCAGGTCCGTTACTCCTGCCATGGGCGCCAGTATCAGATTATTCTCAAGAGTTACCTTTCCTATCCTAAGTTTCATCTTAACCTCTGCTTTTCTTCGTTTTTTCGTAAATAATCCGCAGCCCTTCCAGAGTAAGCTGAGAATCATACACATCAATACAGTCTGTCTCGTCTGCAATAATTTTTCCCAAACCGCCTGTGGCTACTACCTTCATATTTTCAAGCCCGGATTCTTCCTTTACCTTTTTTACAATATATTCCACCTGTCCAATATAGCCATACACCAGACCTGCCTGCATACTGCTGATTGTTTCCTTTGCCAGAATGGATTTCGGCTTTTCAATGGCAATCTTAGGAAGCTTGGCCGCATCCTGCCATAAAGCTTTTGCACTGATTTCAATACCCGGAGACGTAATGCCCGCCTCAAAGCTGCCGTCCTCACCAATCAAATCATAGGTTGTGGCCGTTCCGAAATCCAGCACCAACACCGGACCGCCGTATCTTTCATACGCCGCCACTGCATCCACAATCCGGTCTGCCCCTACTTCCTTGGGATTCACGGCCGTAATGCGGATTCCCGTCTTACATCCCGGCCCTACATTTAAAGGTTTCCGGTCAAAGTATTTAATCACACTGCTGGTCAGGGAATGCATGACATCCGGCACTACAGAACTGATAATTACGTCCTCAATCTTGTCCTTTGCAATCCCTCTGTATTCCAGCATATTGCACATGAGAATTCCGTATTCATCAGAAGTCCGGCTCTGCCTGGTAGTCATACGGAAGGTTCCCAGCAATTCTTTTTTATCAAACACACCCAGCGTAATATGCGTATTTCCCACATCAATTACTAACAGCATATCCTATTCCTCAACCTCCTCTCCCAGGAAAAATACCCTGTAGTATAATTCCAGAGACTCCAGCAGTTCTTTCTTCTTATTCTGTAAATCCTTAATTTTCAGCACACTGCCGATTTCATCAAACATGGCGTCTGCTTCCAGGGACTCCACCTGAAACTGCAGATTTCCCTCCTCGTCAAACTCCAAAGTCAGAATCCCCCCGATTTCCTCTGTATACAGTACACACATAATATGCAGTTCGTCCTGTATGGACTGGGGAAGTGAGGCAAAATCCTCATTAAAATAATACTTCTGTTCATAGGCGCTTGCGCCGCACAGCACTACCTTATCCTTGTACATCTCATTCTCCCTTTACACATAGCTGTACAGCCCTCTCACGGAAACTTCTCCTGAGAGTACCTGCCGCACTGCTCCATTTTCGTCCTCCACCAGAAGTTCTCCCGCAGGCGTAATACCTCTGGCAATTCCTATGCTCTCTTTCTCTTTTTCCAGTATCCGCACCTGCCGGTCTTTATTCAGCAGAAGCCTTTCATATTCTTCCCTTAAAGACTGCAAATCCTGCTTTTCCAGAAAAAGTTCATAGTTTTTTTCAAATCTTTCCACGACTCCGGCCGTAATTTCTTCCCGGACAACCTCACATCCCAACTCAAGAGCCAGCGATGTGGCCTTATCCTGCAATTCTTCCGGAAATTCCCTCTGGTTCATATTTATACCCACACCAATGCTGACATATTCCGCTTTCTCTCCCCGAATTTTCATCTCTGTGAGAATCCCGCAGATTTTCTTTCCCGCTGCTACAACATCATTGGGCCATTTAATCCCCGCCGAAATCCCGGTTATATCCCGGACCGCCTGGGCTACAGAAAGTCCCATAACCAGAGTCAGGGACGAGGCTTTCACAGGTTCTACCGGCGGCTTCAAAAGCAAAAGCGTCATATAGACATTTTCACCTGCCGGAGAATTCCACACCCGCCCAAGGCGTCCTTTTCCTGCTGTCTGTTTATCGGCAAGGAAAAGGGCGCTCTTCAAATTTTCTCCAAGACAGAAATCCGCCTCTTCCTTTGCCCAGGTAAGCGTAGAATCCACACTGTTCCTCCAGAAAATTTTCTCTGCCATCCACTCTGTGTGAAGCACCCGTTCCATGCTTTCCTGTGTCATGACATTCACGCTCCTAAAGTGGCTGCCATAACAGCCTTAATGGTATGCATTCTGTTTTCCGCCTCATCAAAGACCACAGACTGAGGAGATTCAAACACTTCATCCGTAACTTCCATGTCGGTAATTCCAAACCGCTCTCCCATTTCTTTTCCGATAACGGTTTCCAAATCATGAAAAGCAGGCAGACAGTGAAGGAAAATCGCCTGTTCCCCTGCATTTTCCATAACCTGTTTTGTCACCTTATAAGGAGTCAGCTCCCGAATACGCTCTTCCCACACTTCATCCGGTTCTCCCATGGAAACCCATACGTCTGTGCAGATAACGTCTGCGTCCTTAGTCCCTGCCTCCACATCTTCGGTAAGCGTAATCGTCCCGCCGGATTTCTCTGCAAATCCTCTGCATTCCTGTACCAGTTTTTCATTAGGGAAATATTTTTTCGGCGCACAGGCTACAAAGTGCATGCCCATTTTGGAACAAAGTACCATCAGCGAATTTCCCATATTATAGCGGGCATCTCCCATATACACCAGCTTCACACCTTCCACTCGGCCCAAGTGCTCTTTAATGGTCAAAAGGTCTGCCAGCATCTGTGTAGGGTGGTATTCATTCGTCAGCCCATTCCATACCGGAACACCTGCATATTTTGCCAGTTCCTCCACGATTTCCTGTCCAAAGCCTCTGTACTCAATTCCATCGTAAATCCTGCCCAGAACTCTGGCAGTATCTTTAATGCTCTCCTTTTTTCCAATCTGGGAACTTTTAGGGTCCAAATATGTAGTGCCCATTCCCAAATCATGGGCTGCCGTCTCAAAAGAACAGCGTGTTCTTGTACTGTTTTTCTCAAAAATCAAAGCAATGTTCTTGCCTTTCAGCGTATCTGTAAGAACACCTTCTTTTTTCTTTTTCTTCAAATCCGCGGACAAATCCAGTAAATACTCAATTTCTTCCTTTGTAAAATCCTTCAGTGTCAAAAAGTTGCGTCCTTTTAAATCCATTTTAGGTCCCTCCCTGTATTTCTCTCTTTATAACATAAACCTTTTACAACAGTGTATCTCCGGATACAATCTGCATAAAAGGCGCTGCTCCCTGTCCTTTCAGCTTCTGCAGTTTCTCTTTTACCCTGTCCTGCAGTTCTTTTAAGGTGTAAATCTTATATTTGCGGATTCTGCACAGCCTGGCCGCCGCTTCCAGCATGGAAAGATATAATTCCCTGTAACTCCAGTCCTTGGGAAGCTTCAACTCCTCTGCAATTACCGGCAGAATAATCTCTGTCAGATTCCGTAGTCTCCTCTTTTCTCCCGTATCCAGCTTAAATTCCTCTGCCAGATACAGATAAATGTCACCGCTCAACTCTGTCAGTTGCTTTAAATAATAACACTCTTCTTCCTGTTCATCAATATAATATATTTTTCCTGCCAGTCCGTAAAGCATACGCATGGTGTCATAATACCCGCGCTCCATATTTCGTTTACTCATCTTTGGATTAAAATCCAGAATATTTCCCAGATTTACCCCCGGCGCTACCGTGTACACCGTGGTATCTTCCGGAATTTTCACCTTTTTCTCTCTCCCGATTCCAAAAATCCGTATGACAATGATATCCTTATATTCCCGCTGAATCAGAGAGCCCAGAGGCACATTGTTAATAGCGCCCCCGTCTATATAAGTCTTTCCGTGCAGCTTTTCGTTCTTAAAAATAGGAAACACATAGGCACTGGCCAGAAGATAATCTTTAATCAGCTCCGGCTCCGCCTCTTTGATATCAATGTCCAACTCCCGGAACTCATCCACGCTGAAGGTAAGCACATATAAATCTATGGGAGAATTCTGTATTTTTTCTTCATCTATACTCTGCGCTATAAGTTCTTTTAAAGGCGTAACGTCCAGTCCGCCTCCTGCAAGGCGCTCTGTCATGCCCCGCAGTTCCTCTCTGCTGATTTTCTTATGCTGAAAAACCTTCTCCACAACCTCATCGTCTACAGACATGATTTTGGAATAAGAAATGTTTTTCCACAGATTTTCCGCTGTCTCTATGTCTCCCATGCAGATAAGCGCACCATTAAGAGCCCCTACGCTGGTTCCCGCAATTCCCTTAATCTTTACTCCTGCCTCTTTTAAGGCTTTCCAGGCGCCGATCTGATAAGCACCCTTGGCGCCTCCGCCCTCCAGCACCAATCCATATTCTTTTGTAAGGTCTATTCTGGCTTCCATATCCTCACCTCACCGTTTTCATAAATACAGAAAAAGGCTGTTGCATCTCTGCAGCAGCCCCCTCGCTGATTTTATATTATTCCTTTTTTGCGTCCTTGGCAACTTCCACTAAAGAAGTAGCAAGCCCTGCAATTCCCTGAATATCCGAAGGAATGATAATCTTTGTTGCCTTGCCGTCTGCGGCCTGCGCAAAGGCTTCCAGGCTTTTCAGCGTCAATACGCTCTGGTCTGCTCCCGCCTCTTTAATAAAGCGGATACCATCTGCCTTGGCCTGCTGCACCTTCAAAATCGCTTCTGCCTGACCTTCTGCCTCTTTAATCATCTTCTCTTTTTCTGCTTCAGCACGAAGAATCGCAGCCTGTTTTTCTGCTTCTGCGTCCAGAATTGCAGATTCTTTCTTACCTTCGGCCACAAGAATGGTGGATTTCTTCTCACCTTCTGCTTTCAGAATGGCTTCACGGCGTTCACGCTCCGCCTTCATCTGTTTCTCCATGGCTTCCTGGATTGCAGCCGGAGGAATAATATTCTTTAATTCCACACGGTTTACCTTAATACCCCATGGGTCTGTAGCCACATCCAGAGACGCGCGCATTTTGGTATTGATAATTTCTCTGGATGTAAGAGTTGCATCCAGTTCCATATCACCGATGATATTACGCAGAGTAGTTGCTGTCAAATTCTCGATTGCCATAATAGGATTTTCCACACCGTAAGTAAACAGTCTTGGGTCTGTAATCTGGAAAAACACTACCGTGTCAATTCGCATGGTAACATTATCCTTTGTAATCACCGGCTGTGGCGCAAAATCCACAACCTGTTCCTTTAAATTCACCCGTTTTGCAATACGGTCTACAAAAGGCATTTTAATGTGAAGTCCCGTACCCCAGGTGTCCTTATACATTCCAAGACGTTCCACAATCAGCGCATGCGCCTGAGGAACAATACGGATACAGGATGCTGCAATCATCAATACAATGACAATAAAAATCACAAATACTACGATACCAAACATACTATTTATCCTCCTCTACAATAAGTTTTACACCTTCCACACCATAAACCCGGACAACCTTTCCTTCTTCAATCAGGCTGCCGTCCTTGGACCTTGCCGTCCATTCCATACCGTTTACGGTCACCCTTCCCATGGCTTTTAAATTGTCAATGCCCTGGGTTACAATGCCGCTTTTCCCCGGTATGCTGTCCACGTTTGTCTTTTCCACCCCTTTATTCATGTACTTGAGTGCCAGTGGCCTTGTAAACAACAGCAATACCACTGATACTATCAGAAAAAGAGTAATCTGCAGCCACAGCGGTCCTCCTGCCAGGGAAACCAGAAAAGCAATCAGTGCACCTCCGGCAAACCAGATAGTCGTCAGACCCAGTGTGGCGATTTCAATTACAAGAAGCACCGCCAGAACTGCAAGCCACAAAACCGATATTGGTATTCCTGCCATTCTCTCACCTTCTCCTTTATCAGTTCTCTACACCAGTAAAGTTTCTACTGATTTGTTACCTTATTATATCCTAATATTCTGAAAATAACAACGTTTTTTTTCGTTATCCAGGCAAAATTATTCCGGCTAAAAAATGATAAATAATTTCCAATATCCTGTCAGACTTCACTTTATCTAAAAGAAGAAGAATTTCTTCTTCGTAATTACATTCCAAGTTTCTGTCCTCCCCAAAACTCATTTTTGTATATTTTATACAATGCGCAATAAGTAAGATAGTATATGAATTTCCATTTTTTGTCAATAGTCTTCGTTGACATACAACATTTTTCGTACTATACTTATAAAAAATACGAGAAAGCAGGACATATTATGGGATTTGGCAAAAGAATCAAAGACAGGCGTGCAGAACTCCGCATGTCCAGCACCCAGCTGGCTGAAAAAATCGGCGTATCCAAGCAGACCATCAGCGGCTACGAACTGGAACGGACCTATCCGAATCCGGAAAAACTAAGCCGCATCATCACTGCACTGGACTGTGACGCAAATTATCTGTATCAGGATTTTATCAATATCGAAACACTCAGAAAAAACAGAAACGGTCTTACGGAAGAAGAATTTGAACTTATCCGCAAATACCGCCTCTTAAATGACCACGGCAAATTTGTGGTATCCCAACTGGCTGCCATTGAATATGACCGTATGTTAGACGGTCTGGAGCGTCGAAAAAAATCAGAGGAGCCGCTGTATTAACCAGCAGCTCCTCTTTCTGAATTTTAGTAAAATGTCTGATTTCCAATGGTAAGACCATTTCCGCTTCCCGCATGGAAGAAGAGGCGGTCTCCGATGGTATTGGCGCCTGCAAACACATCTCTTGCTGCATCATAGCAGTCCTGTCTGGCTCCCCGGCTTAAAACGGACGCCAGCTTTCCGGTGGATGCCGGTGTAAACTGTCCGCTCTGATAAATAACCTCGGACAGTGTATTGGGGAACTGGCTGCTGCGGATACGATTCATAATGACTGCTCCCACACCGATTTTTCCCTCGTAAGACTCTCCCCCAGCCTCACATTCAATAATGGCTGCCATTAAATCCAGATCTGCATCGGATACGGATACCGCCTGCTGACTGACAGGCGCTGCCGTCTCTGCTGCTGCCAGAGGCTCTGCCCCTACCAGTTCGCTGTCTCCGTATACAGATTCAAAAAGCTGCTGTGCCTCTTCCCCTGACACCAGCAAGTCCTCACGGATATATCCTGAAATCTCCCCTGATTCCACCTGAATCCATCCATTTTCTTCTCCCACAACAGAAACAACCGCTCCTGCCGGAAGCATTCCTACCCTTTCGGAATTTATATCAGCACTTTTACGGATATTGGCATATGTATTCACATCTGCCGCCGCTTTATCATTCCAGTCTATGGTTGCCGCCATGGCCGGAATAGTTGTCATAATTGTCATAACTCCCACTGTACCTGCACATGCCAAAAGTTTCTTTGTTCTTTCTTTCATTGAACTATAACCTCCTGATAAGTCTGTCGTTTCATATTTGTTACAGATTTATTAAGTTTTGTTACGAACTTATTCTACCAAGGTTACATTTATTTGTCAACCCGGTATTTTTTGTAACATTTTACAGGATTTGGTGGGACGAGGCATAAAAAATAGCGAATATGTCAAAATATTCGCTATTTTTTATATTTTATATTCAATTTATGTTTCTACGCTGTCTGCTGGCCTCATACATCAAAATTCCGGAAGCCATGGCAGCATTTAAAGATTCCACACTTCCCTCCATGGGAATACGGATAAGCGTATCTGCCTGAGCTGTCAGTTCATCGGTAAGTCCATTTCCTTCATTCCCTATAAAAAATGCCGTTCCTTTTTCATAGTTTTCTCTGTCATAGGTATGTTTGCCTTTTAAATGCGCCGCATAAGTTCTGATTTCTCGTTCCTTTAACAGAGGAAGTACCTCTTCTGCAATGGAATCCACATATAAAACCGGCATCCGATATATGGAACCCATAGTAGAACGAATCACCTTGGGATTATACACATCTACCGACGTCCTGCTGAGAATTACCCCGGTCACCCCTGCCCCCTCTCCGGTACGAATGATGGTCCCCAGATTTCCCGGGTCCTGCAAATCCTCCAGTATCATGAGAAGAGGAGTTCCTTTTGTCTTAAGAAGTCCTTCCAGCCTCCGGTTCTGCATACGGATCAGACATAAGACTCCCTGGGGTGTGACAGTGTCAGACAAGCTCTTAAATACTCTGTCTTCCACAATTTCTACCTTCTGTCCTCCGGGGCCGTCCAGACCCTTTTCGGCCAGCACTTCCCCACATTCTTCTTTTGCCGAAAAGGATTCTGATACATACACTTTCTCAATCCGCTCTGCCGGCGCTTCCCGAAACATCTTCACACCTTCTACGGCAAAAAGTCCTTCTTCCCGTCTGGTTTTTGCCTTCTTTAATATCTGCTGCACCTTTTTTATCTGTGCATTGGAACTGCTTGTAATCATATACTCTTCCTCTCCTGAAAGAAAAAGGGCGCACATCTGCACGCCCTTTTCCTTTTTATATTTACTGATTATTTTTGCTGTAGTTGTGGGACAGAGAATAACTCACCTCATACTGGTACTCGGAAATAGATTTCTTCATTGCCAGAGCTTCATTAATGTCCATATCAATGTACTCTCCGTCTCTATAGCAGATAACTCTCTTTGTCTTGCCTTCCAGAAGGATGTCCACAGCCTTTGCTCCCATGATAGATGCATATACACGGTCTTTGCAGGTAGGAGTTCCACCGCGCTGCATATGTCCCAGAATGGTTGCTCTTGTCTCAATACCGGTTGCAGCCTCAATACGCTTTGCCATGGCCTGAGAATGTCCAATACCTTCTGCATTGATAATAATATGATGTTTTTTACCTTTTTTACGGTTATCAATAATATTGTTGATGATTCTCTGCTCATCATAATCGTATTTTTCAGGAAGCAGGATATCCTCTGCACCATTGGCAATACCGCACCACAAGGCCAGGTATCCGGCATTTCTTCCCATAACTTCGATAATACTTACACGCTCATGAGAAGTGGAAGTATCACGAACCTTGTCAATAGCTTCCATTGCTGTATTTACAGCTGTATCAAATCCGATTGTATATTCTGTACAGGCAATATCCAGGTCAATGGTTCCCGGCACACCTACGGCATTAATTCCCAGATTTGCCAGTTTCTGAGCACCTGCAAAGGAACCGTCACCGCCGATAACAACAAGTCCGTCAATCCCGTGCTTTCTGCAAACCTCTGCTGCTCTTTTCTGACCTTCTTCTGTACGCATTTCTGCACAGCGGGCTGTATAGAGAACGGTACCGCCCCTCTGAATGGTATCGGAAACATCCACAGCCGTCATATCAATAATTTCTTCGTTAATGAGACCGCTGTATCCTTTTAAAATTCCTTTCATATTGATGCCGCGGCTCAAACCTCTTCTGACAACCGCACGGATTGCCGCATTCATTCCCGGCGCATCTCCACCACTTGTTAAAACACCTATTGTCTTTATTTCTTTATTCGCAGTCATCTTTCTCCTCCATCTCGCTGGCAGTTTTCTTATTTTCGTTTATTCGTTCAATCGAATCTTATTTTAATTCATTTTTCCCAGTTTTTCAATACTCTTTTCTACAACTTTTACATTGTCTTTCCCGTATTTTTCATACAGTCTGTCCAACAGTTCTTCGTTGATTTTTACCGTCTTAGAGGCCCCCAGACGTTTCACGGCTTTCGGTGATTTGATATACACCACCACCTGATCCTGACCGTCTGAATCACGAAGCAGTCCGTAAATCTCCTGCTCTTTTGCAAGAAATTCCTCCTTGCTGGCAAACTGCAGCCACAATTCTCTCGGTACTTCCTCAAAGGAAAAAATTTTTTCACAGATAAGTTTGCTTGCCTTATCGTCTTCTGCAGACACCCGGCCTTGAATAAACACCTTGTCATCTACATTCATAAACTGCACATTCTTCTCATAATCCCGTGGAAATACCACTACTTCCACGGTTCCCACCAGGTCTTCCAAGGTAAGGAATGCCATAACTTTGTTTGTCTTTGTATATTTAATGGTCTTGGCTATAATCATTCCGCCCACAATGGCTTTTGCCCCGTCTGTCACCCTGGGGGTCCCTGTCTCTTCATCCGGCTGAAAATCTGCAGTTACCGCAGAGATATTCTTTCTCCATTTTTCCTCATATTCTTCCAGAGGATGTCCGCTTACATAGATGCCCAGGACTTCTTTTTCAAAAGCCAGCTTTGCCTCCTTGGGATATTCCTCCACATCCGGCATGCGTATCTCATAGGCAACTTTCTCCTCTTCAGAAACCAGGTCGAACAGACTCATCTGCCCCGCCATAACATTTTTCTTTTCCTGTACCACAGCATCCAGAATCTGCACATAAACCATCATCTTCTGCCGTCTGTTTCCCGGAAGTTCATCAAAAGCTCCCGCCTTAATAAAGTTTTCAATTACCTTTTTGTTGACTTCCTTTCCCGCCATCCGTTCGATGAAATCCCGCAGGTTTTTAAAAACCCCTCTCTCCCTGCGCTCTTCTACAATAGACTCAATCACCTGACGGCCTACTCCTTTAATGGCAGACAGCCCATAGCGGATTCCACCGTTATCTACGGAAAATTCGCTGACTCCTTTATTGATGTCCGGAGGCAGAATGTCAATCTCCATTTTCCGGCTGGATAATATATATTCTGCCACTTTAGAAGGGTTATCAATCACGGAAGTCATAATTGCCGCCATAAATTCCACCGGAAAGTAATATTTCAGGTATGCCGTCTGGTAAGAAACCACTGCGTAGGCTGCTGCGTGGGATTTGTTAAAGGCATATTTGGCAAAATCAATCATTTCATCATAAATTTTGTTTCCGATTTCCTCGGAAATTCCCTTTTTGATACAACCCGGAACTCCTTCTTCCTCGTTTCCGTACACAAAGCTCTGCCGTTCTTTTTCCATAACTGCAGCTTTCTTCTTGCTCATAGCACGGCGCAAAAGGTCGCTTCGTCCCAAAGTATAGCCCCCCAGAGACTGCACAATCTGCATAACCTGTTCCTGGTACACAATACAGCCATAGGTAGCCTTTAAAATCGGTTCCAGTTCCGGACAGTCATAGGTGATACTTTCCGCATTGTTCTTTCCTTTGATATACTGAGGAATAAAATCCATGGGACCCGGACGGTACAGAGCAATCCCCGCAATAATATCTTCCAGATTCTGCGGCTTTAGTTCCTTCATGAAGTTTGTCATGCCGCTGCTTTCCACCTGGAACACACCATCCGTCTTTCCGGCGCCCAACATGGCGAATACTTTTTTATCGTCATAGTCTATATGGTCAATATCCAGTCTGATTCCCTTGTTTTTCTCTGCCAGTTTCACCGCATTCTGGATAACAGTCAGAGTCCGAAGGCCCAGGAAATCCATTTTCAGAAGTCCCAGTTCTTCCAACGTTGTCATGGTAAACTGTGTAACCAGGGAACCGTCGGAGGCTCTGGAAAGAGGCACATACTCATCCACAGACTTCTGGCTGATAACCACGCCTGCAGCATGCATAGAGGTGTGTCTGGGCAGTCCTTCCAGACGCCTGCTCATATCGATAAGCTTCCGCACCGTATCATCCGTATCATACAGTTCTTTTAATTCCGGATTCATTTTCAGCGCAAGGTCAATGGTGATATTCAGTTCCTTTGGTATCATTTTCGCAATGGAATCACACTGGTTGTAAGGCAAATCCATAACGCGTCCCACATCCCGGATAACACCTCTGGCCGCCATGGTACCGAAGGTTACAATCTGCACCACCCGGTCTTTTCCGTACTTTTGCACCACATAATCAATAACTTCCTGCCGTCTTTCAAAACAAAAATCCACATCTATATCCGGCATGGATACTCGCTCCGGATTCAGGAATCGTTCAAAGAGCAAATCATACTTAATCGGATCCAGTTTGGTGATACCCAGAGTATAGGAAACCAGACTTCCCGCAGCAGAACCACGCCCCGGTCCTACCATAATGTCATGGTCCCTGGCAAACTTAATAAAATCCCACACGATCAGAAAATAGTCCACATACCCCATTTTCTGAATAACGCCCAGTTCATAATTCAAACGTTCTTTTAAAGGTTCCAAATCCCCATCATATCTCTCTTCCAGTCCCTCAAAGCACAGCTTATTCAGGTATTCCCAGGAAGTATAAGATTCAGGCACATCAAATTTCGGCAGTTTCGTGACCCCAAATTCAATTTCCACCTGACACCGGTCTGCAATTTTCTGGGTATTTTCCAGCGCTTCCGGAATATAGGGAAACAGCTTTGCCATCTCTTCCGGAGATTTCACATAATACTGACCCCCCTCATATCGCATACGATCCTCGTCCTGCAGTCGTTTTCCCGTCTGCACACAGAGCAGAATGTCATGGGCCTCCACGTCTGTATCGTAGGTGTAGTGCACATCATTCGTTACAACTAAATCAATCCCCGTCTCCTGATGCATACGCAAAAGCTGCTGATTCACCGTCTGCTGCTGGGGAATCCCATGGTCCTGCATTTCCAGAAAGAAGTTCCCCTTTCCAAAAATATCCTGATACCGAAGCGCCGCCTTTTTCGCTTCCTCATATAATCCTCTGGCGAGATTTTTTGCAACTTCTCCTGCAAGACATGCACTTAATGCAATAATTCCTTCATGGTATTCCTCCAGAAGTTCTATATCTACCCTGGGCTTATAATAAAATCCATCTATAAATGCCTTTGACACTATTTTCATCAAATTTTGATAACCCTGGTTGTTCTCCGCCAGAAGCACCAGATGATAATAGCGGTCTTCCGAATGACCTGCCTCTCTGTCAAAGCGGGAACCCGGAGCAACATACACCTCGCAGCCCAGAATGGGCTTAATCCCTGCGGCTTTTGCTGCCTTATAAAAATCAATGCAGCCAAACATGACTCCATGGTCTGTTATGGCCGCACTGTTCATTCCCAGTTCCTTCACTCTGGCTACATATTCATTTATCTTATTGGAACCGTCCAGAAGACTGTATTCCGTATGTACATGCAAATGAGCAAATTCCACTGTATCTCTCCTTTGATTAATCCTGCTTTTCCTTGCGAAGAAGAACATTAAACCAACGATTACTCTTGTCTGCCCTTACATCGCTTGTCTTCCAAATATCCAAAACTTTTATATTAGAAAAAGAATCCAAAAGGTCATTGAGTGCCTCTCTGTCATAATCATAGAAATACCTTCCGTTGTATCTGCCGTTTCTATCACCCTTGCGGACAGAAAAATACAGAATTCCATCTTCTTTCAGTGCTTTGAGAATCTTTTCCATGGCAGACTTTACTTCCTGCGGCGAAAAATGTCCCAAAATGGCACATGCCCAGATTCCATCAAACACATCATCAAATTCCATATCCTCCACTCTCAGATGAAGAACTTCCTTTCCTGTATGGATGCTGGCCAGTTCACACATTTTTTCTGATCCATCCATAGCAGTTACAACACAGCCTTCTTCCTCCAGACTTACTGTATCTCTTCCTGACCCGCAGCCTAAATCAAGGACATCGGCACTTTCCGGCAAAAACTCAACAAAACGGGCAATCTGCTCCTCCATGCCAAAATCCACGGTTTCTTCATAATAAGGTACTGCGTACCGGTCATAATAATCTATCGAGTCCACTTATTTTCCTCCTTCTGGACATAAAATGAGCAATTTTCAAATACGCTCTCAGTATAGCATATTCTTTCCTTTTGGAAAAGCCTTACAGGGCATAAATTTTTCCGTTTTTTATTTCTATTTTTTTCTCTTTCAGAAGATGTCCCACGGCCCTTTTAAATGCATTTTTACTGAGCCCGAACTCCCTTTGAATGACTTCCGGTGACGCCTTATCATCAAAAGGCAGTTCTCCTTCAAACTCCTGAATGATTTCATACACACTTTCTGCATCTTCATGAAGCTGGATATATGCTTTTTGCTTTGCACTCAGTGTCAGCTTTCCGTCTTCTCTTACTGCGGTGACTCTACAGGTCAGCTCGTCTCCTACCTTATAATTCCCCTGCGCTTCCTGCTTTGGAATCAATGCGGAATATTTATAGTCCACTGCCACAAACACACCGAAATTATCACTGATTTCATATACCACACCAGTCACCGTATCTCCCTGTGCATAAGGCGAATCCGTCTGCAGATAATGGTAGACTTTCATCGTAGCGCACAGACGACTGCTCTTATCAATGTAAAGGGCCACAAGCACCTCTTCTCCCTCGTGCAGCTTCTTGGTCTGCTCTTTATATGGAAGAAACAGGTCCTTTTCCAGTCCCCAGTCCAGAAATGCACCGATACGGCTGGTCTGCGCCACTTTTAAGACTCCAATCTGTCCCAACAGAATTTTCGGCTCTCTTACAGTAGCAATCAGACGGTCAGAAGAATCCCTGTATATAAATACAGAAATCTTCTCTCCTTTCCTGGTGCCTTCGGGCACTTGTTTTTTAGGAAGAAGCACCGTATCTTTATCCTCTGCCTGCTCCCTTTCCCCCAGATACACACCAAAATCCACAATTTTCACAACTATCAGTTCCTGCTTTTTTCCTAATTCTATCATCTCAATCTCCTCTATTTTAACTCAACCACTGCATAGGCCTCCCCTGCAGTATTGTCCAGAACCACCGTATAAACACCATTTTCCTCATGCACACTGGGTACAATGATATCTCCCAGCTTTGCCTGGTTTTTATATTCCGCCCGCATTTGTTTCACCGCAAAATCTGCCGGAAGGTATTCCTGTGCCATAAGCACATACTGTCCGTTATTCACATGATGATTGGTATCCAGATGATGAGGCCTTACAGCAAAAGACGGGTATTCTTTACCGTTTATAGGCTTTTTTATCTTTCTCGGCGCATAGTCCATATCCAGCTTTTCTTCCAATCCGTATGCCTGCAGCTGTTTTTCGTCTATGGAAACCGGACGGCCTGTCTGCATATTAAGAAGGGTCCAATATGTATTGGCACAGGCAATCAGATTCCCTTCTGTATCTTCCATGGTAAAATTCCTGCTTCCCAAAAAATGCCGGAAATTATAAGCCCAGGTGGATACCTTTATATTTTCGCACAGTACAGGATAACGTTCAACCACAATCTGCCAGGCAGAAAGTACCCAGGCCTGGCTTTTAGCTCCCAAAAAGTCCATGCCTACCCCTGCCGCTTCTGACTGAAAAGTACTGCAGTCCTGAAAATAATTAATCATACCATTTAAAGTCAGATGTCTGTCTTCTCCGATTTCACTATACCGGACTCTGCTGTCAAAAGAATATTTCATTTTTCCAATCTCCCTTGATACAAAAACTGTTTTCCTGCATCTCTGCTTTGCTATACCGGGTATCTCTAAGCAGTTTTCCATATAACAAAAAATATCCCAGACATTTTGTCTGAGATATTCAAAGCTGGGCTACAAGGATTCGAACCTTGAAATGACGGAGTCAGAGTCCGTTGCCTTACCGTTTGGCGATAGCCCATTGTCTTGTGTTGTGCCTCACAACAAAATGTATTATATACGATTCTTTTTTAAAATGCAAGCCTTTTTTTCAAATTTTTTTTATTTTTTTATATACCCTCTTTTTCCAGTTCTATTTTCCTTTTCTCCTGCATAAAATATAGCCATTATGAAAGGCAGGTGTTCCGAATATCTTATACATTACTTGTAAATAAATCCCATACGCTCTCCTCCTCGTATGTCCCGCCGTATCTTACAGAAGCCCGCATCCCTTTTCATGCTCCTGCACACCATGAGAAAACCCTCATGGAAAAAGCTGCTGCAAAATCCGCTGCAAAGCTTTTCCATCGGGCTGCCGCTGAAAACGTTACGCTCATGGGCATTTCCGGTTACCGCTCTTATAGACGACAGGAAGCCTTATACCGGAATGCCCTGCAAAGAGGCAGTACTGCTGTAGCGCCTCCCGGCACCAGCGAACACCAGACCGGACTGGCCCTGGACATCTCCTGCGCTTCTTTGAATTTTGAACTGGAAGAATCTTTTGCTGCCACAAAAGAAGGAAAATGGTTAAAATCCAACGCACCTTTATACGGTTTCATTCTCCGTTATCCCCGGCGGAAAGAACACATTACAGGATATCCCTGGGAACCCTGGCACATACGCTTTGTAGGGAAGACGCTTTCTCTTTATCTTTCCCTCACCGGGCTGACTTTGGAAGAATACCACGATATGCTCCCCGATTCTTCCCAAATCCGATAGAAAACTTTTTGTATTTGCCGGGAAACGTGGTATAATGGTTGCACAACGTGCAATCCAAGCCGATATTTCTATTACAAAGGAGTGCTGTCTATGAGAGCCTTAAATTTAACACTATTGACTGATTTATATGAACTTACCATGATGCAGGGATATTTCAAAAATCCCACAGACCAGATTGTGGTGTTCGACGCCTTTTACAGAAAGAATCCCTGCGGCGGCGGATATGCCATTGCTGCAGGATTGGAACAGATTATTGAATATATCCGCGACCTACACTTTTCCCCTGATGATATTGACTATTTGAAAGGACTGAACATCTTTGATTCCGATTTTTTGGAATATTTAAGAGGTTTTCATTTTACCGGAGACATTTATGCCATTCCTGAAGGAACGGTGGTCTTCCCAAGAGAGCCTCTCTTAAAAGTCGTTGCCCCCGTTATGGAAGCACAGCTGATAGAAACAGCTATCCTGAATCTGTTGAACCATCAGAGTTTAATTGCCACCAAGGCTTCCCGTGTTGTATATGCTGCAAAGGGTGACGGTGTAATGGAATTTGGTCTGCGCAGAGCCCAGGGACCAGATGCAGGACTGTACGGAGCCAGAGCAGCAGTTATCGGCGGCTGTGTGGGAACCTCCAACGTACTGACCGGACAGATGTTCCATGTACCTGTAAAGGGAACTCATGCGCACAGTTGGATTATGAGTTTCTCTGATGAATACACCGCATTTAAAGCCTATGCCAAATTATATCCCAATGCCTGTATTTTGCTGGTGGATACTTACGATGTTCTGAATTCCGGCGTGCCAAATGCCATCCGCGTATTTAAAGAAATGAAAGAAGCCGGCCTTCCCATGAAGGGATATGGAATCCGCATTGACAGCGGTGATTTGGCTTATCTTTCCAAACAGGCTTATAAAATGCTTTCTGAAGCCGGTTTTGGTGACGCCATTATTTCCGCTTCCAGTGATTTGGACGAATATCTCATTGAAAGTCTGAAAGCCCAGGGTGCAAAAATCAACTCCTGGGGTGTAGGCACTAATCTGATTACCTGTAACGACAACCCTGCATTCGGTGGTGTGTACAAACTGGCAGCTATTAAAAATAAAGAGGATGCAGATTTTGTTCCCAAAATCAAGCTGTCTGAAAACGTAGAAAAAGTGACCAATCCTGGAAATAAGACTATCATGCGTATCTATGACAAAACCACAGGAAAAATCCGTGCAGATTTAATCTGTCTGGAAGATGAGATTTTCAATCCGGATGAAGATATGATTCTTTTTGACCCTATGGCCACCTGGAAAAAGACAAAACTCACCGGCGGCTCTTATATATTAAGAGAACTTCTGGTTCCCGTATTTAAGAAAGGAGAATGTGTCTACACATCCCCGTCTGTTATGGAAATCAAAGATATCTGTCAGAAAGAGCTGAACACTCTCTGGGACGAAACAAGACGTTTCACCAATCCTCAGGAAGTTTTCGTTGATTTGTCAGACAAACTCTATAAAATCAAATCCGAACTTTTAGAGGAAATGGGACAGGCATCCATTGAATCTTAAAAAGAAGCAGCAGACTTACGGGGCTTCCCAAAAGTCTGCTGTTTCTTTACTGCTCCATCTGTCTCCCCAGAAATCCCGCTGCTGCCTGCGCCAGTTTTTCTTCCGTCTCCGAAAATTTCCGTCCCCCTGCTTTTTCCAGTATCAACACCGCCCCTACGGCATCTCCGGCACAGGTAATGGTATAAATAACTTGGGCGCCGTATTCTCCTCTGTCATCTTCTACAATTTTCACAAAATCTTTCTCCGTAACACACAAATTTTTCCGGTCTGCAATGACTTCCTCCAGTTCCCTGTGCACCCTTTTCTCTGCAAATTCTCTGGCGCCGCTGCCAGCCGCCGCAATTACCTGGTCCCGGTCTGTAATGCAGGCCATACAACCTGCCGCCTGCGCCAGCGCTTCTGCATACTCTTTTGCAAAAGTTCCCAATTCACCAATAGGAGAATATTTTTTCAGAATAATCTCTCCCTCTCTGTCAGTAAAAATCTCTAACGGGTCGCTTTCCCGGATTCTCAGTGTTCTCCTGATTTCCTTGGGAATCACCACTCTTCCCAAATCATCTATGCGCCTTACAATTCCCGTTGCCTTCACATTCCTGTCCTCCAATTCCACATTTTATAAAGATTCCTATTCTGGTAAATCTAATCTTTGGAGTTATTATGTGGAAATATTCGGGAAATATGCAAAAAATTCACCTCATATCACCCTTGTTTCTATTCCACTTCCGGAAGCTGGGGCAGTTTCAAATTCCCCAGCACTGTCATCTGCTGTATGGTCAATTCACGAAGCAGAGGCATGCGTTCTGCCTGGGATTTTCCCTGCTGAATCAAAATGGCATTATAACTTTCGGTATTAGTTAAAATTAATAACTGGTGTATAGTTGCTTTATCCCGAATATTGGTCTTATCTTTGGGATGCTCTTCTCTCCATTGCTTTGCCGTCTTACCAAATAAGATGACATTCAGCAGGTCAGCTTCACTGGCATAGGTATAAGATATCTGAGCCGGGGTCAGCCTGGGGGGCAATAAATTTTCCCTAATAGCCTCTGTATGAACTTTGTAGTTCAGTTTTGCAAGTTCTCTGTTGAGATTCCAGTTTAATGAGAGACGGTTGTTTTCAGCATTCTTTAATCTTTGGTACTCTTCAATAATATAAAGTTTAAACTCCGGTGATATCCATGAAGCAAATTCAAACGCAATATCTCTGTGAGCATACGTTGCAGCATATCTTCCCGCCTTACTTACAATTCCTACTGCATTTGTAGTTCCTATCCACCTTTTTGGTGTAAGAACAAATCCATTAGAACCCGCCTCATTTTTAATCGCCTCGAATTCGAGGCAATTAAACTTAGGATTGTGCAACTTTTCCCATAAACCCAAAAAAGCAACTGTATTTTTTCCTCTGAGCCAATTTTGAATCACATATCCCGGATATTCGCCTTCTCTTTTCCTCGCTATATCCGTCAATGATATATAATCATTTTCAAAATCAAGTGTATAAATATTAATGTCAATCCCATTTGCATGAATCATCTGTTTAACGGTGTTCGTCTTCACCATCTCCATGCTCCCTCCCTTTTACAAGCTCATCATACTTCAACTGATACGCCAATAATCTGGGAATATATTCTGGCGGAGTCCGTCTGGCCGCCTCCCAGTCTTCTAACGTTCTCACCGGAATCCCCGTATACTCCGAAAACTCCCTGCGATTCATTCCTGTTTGTTCTCTTAAACTCCTGATGGTTTTTGCTGTATCCATAGTTCATCTCCTCGCATTGCGTTTTTCTAAGTATAACACACTTCTCGCACATACGCAATGCGTGTTTAGCGAAATAATATAACACATTGCAATTTCCAGTATGGAAATCTCTGATAACTATAAAGATACACTTGATATTTTCGGGCAAACAGGTATATTTATGGTATACACATAGCAGGCGCCATCTGCACAAAGGGAGACGTTTTTATGAATACAATAAGCATTGAACACCTCGGCCGCGATTACGGAGAGGGAAAGGAAATCTTCGACATATCTTTTCATGTAAAGCAGGGTGAAGTCTTTGGGTTTCTGGGGCCCAACGGCGCGGGCAAAACCATTTTAATGTCCAGCCATATATTTGAAGAAGTAGAGCGGACATGTGACCGTATCGGTATTATCCGGAAGGGAAAAATGGTTGCCGTTGATTCTGCTTCCGCGCTGCGGGAGCGACATATCTGCACCTATACTGTAACACTGGAAAGCGAAGCCGCAGCCCAGGCCTTTGCCAGGGATTTTAGCGGTATGCAAAACGGACGGCAAGTTACCGTAAAGCCCAGACAAAGTCTGGAAGAAATTTTTATGAATTACTATGGAGATGAGAAAAATGATGAATCTGACCTTATATAGACGGGAAATGAAAGGAAGTATCCGGCTGCTTCTGATTTTTGGCGCAGTGATGACTCTGTATATTTCCATTATCATCAGCATGTATGACCCTGAAATGATGAAAACCCTGGATAATTTTGCGGAAGTCATGCCGGATTTGATGGCCTCTGTAGGCATGAAAGCCCACGCTTCAAATCTGCTGGGTTTTATGGTGTCTTATCTCTATGGCTTTATTCTGCTGATTTTCCCAATGGTGTTCAGCATACTGCGGGGAAACGCCTTAATTGCCAGATATGTTGACAAAGGCTCTATGCTGTCCCTGATTGCGGCACCGGTAAAGCGGTGCACCATTGCCTTTACACAAATGTCCGTACTCATAAGCGGTATTGTACTTCTTATTTTCTACAGTACCATTCTGGAACTGACTTGTGCTGCAAAGGGCTTTCCGTGAGAACTGGACATTCCCAAACTCCTCGCGCTCAATGGCGGGCTGCTCTGTCTGCATTTATTTATTGGCAGTATTTGTTTTCTTGCCTCCTGCCTTTTTTCCGACACCAAATACAGCCTTGCTTTAGGGGCTGGTGTCCCCGCATTGATGTATGTGCTGCAAATGCTTGCCAATGTAGGAGGGACCGCAGAAAAAGCCAAATATTTCACCTTCTTTACTTTATTCAATGCTGACGGCTTAATCGCAGGAAAAAGCAGCGCCGTCCTTGGAGTCGTAATACTATTGGCAGGAGCTGTACTGCTTTACACTCTTGGGATTCTTGCATTTAACAAAAAAGACCTGTATCTCTAAAGCCAAAGAGGAGACTGCTCCATGAAATGGCAGGCAGCCTCCTCTTCGATTTTCCTCCGTATTCCTTTATTGCACACCAAGATTTTTCTGAAATTCTTGAATTTGTCTGGCTTCTTCCTCACTGCTGTAGGTTCCCTTCAGAAATTGCTTCAATATTTCCGGAAATGCTTCCCAGGATTCTCTCTCCTGATACACCAGCACAGGATAAAAAAGCGCTCCGGCTTCTTTTGCAGCCTTCAAATCTGCCGGTGAGTCGCCTATCATCAGCACATGTCCCGGCTCATATCCTTTCTGCACCAGTTTCTTTAAACACTCTGCTTTTCTTCCGGTTTCCTGGGATACCAATAAGTCTGTATACTGAATCAGCGACTGAGCCTCCCATTCTTTTCGGATTTCTGCCCCATTGGCAGCCGTCACGACCACTACGTCCACATAACTTCTGATGGATTCCAGTGCTTCCCTCGCACCGTCAAAAGGCTGTTTCTTTTTATCGGAAATCATGGCCATGGACTGATTAACAAGATTCGACCACTCCATAGCTTTTCTGATGCAACTGCTTCCCGTACGCTCAAAAGCCTCTTCCAGACTCTCGTCAGAATGTTCTCTGGTCGTCTGCACCCAGTAAATATATTCCGAAAGCCCTTCCACCCGGACATAGTTTTCATGAATCTCTGCAAGCACCTTGGCCAATCCCCGGAAACGATTCAGCCCCCTTGCCGGGCTAAACAGATTCACCTTTCTCCACAACCGGATAATTTCATCTCTGTACTCCTCCAGATTCCATACATGTACCAGACATGGCCCCAGGCAGCGCATGTGCTTCATGTCCATGGTATCCAGCACACAGCCGTCAGAATCCACACAGATTAAAAAATCTTTTGTTTTTTCAAATTCTTTAATTGCTTCTTTCACTTCTTATCCCCCTGTTGCTCATGGTATTTCTTTGCTTTCTATTATACCCGCTTGCCCGGTCTGCCGCAAGAAAGAATCTTTTAAAATTCCGGGAATTCAGGAAACAGACTATTGGAAATCTGCCTTTCCGTGCTATAATAAGTGTGCTTTTATTTTACTGACAGAAAGGGGTTTTTATACTTATGACAACGTACAATTTTGACACTTGCATTGACCGTACGAATACTACATCAATCAAGCATGCTTTCAAAGAAAAATACCATGTTCCTCAGGATGTTCTGCCTCTTTGGGTAGCAGATATGGATTTCCGCTCTCCCGACGAAGTTTGCCAGGCAGTGGAAAAGGCCGGGGCTTTCGGTATTTTCGGATATTCCAGTCCAAAGGAGGACTACTACCATGCCGTAATAGACTGGATGACGAAAAGGCACCACTGGACGCCAAAAAAAGAATGGCTCGTGTGCACACCCGGAGTTGTCTGCGCTATTTCCATTGCTATCAAAGCTCTGACCAAGCCAGAGGATTCTGTTATGATTATGCAGCCGGTTTACCACCCTTTCAAAAATGCGGTAGTCCGCAACGGACGAAAACTGGTCGAAAATCCGCTGGCACTGGGGGAAGACCACCGTTTTTATATGGATTTTGACAAAATCGAAGAACAGTTTGCAAAAGAACAGGTGAAGCTGTTGATTCTCTGCACTCCACACAATCCAGGCGGACGCGTCTGGACAAAGGACGAACTGGAGCGTCTCATTGCTCTTTGTCTGAAATACAAGGTAAAAGTTGTGGCAGATGAAATTCACCATGATTTTGTATTTCCGGGACACGAACATACAGAATTTGCGCCTTTAAATAAAGAAATGCAGGAAAATTGTATTGTCTGCACAGCTCCCAGCAAGACCTTCAACATTGCCGGACTGGGATTGTCCAATATCTTTATTCCCAATTCAGGCTTGCGGACAGCTTTCCAGGAAGAAATGGACAGCGCCGGACTGGACATCATCAATCTGGTGTCCATGGAAGCCTGCAAGGCAGCCTATGCTTACGGCGCAGACTGGCTGGAGCAGCTTTTAGTTTACATAAAGGAAAACGCGGACTATGTACAGAACTTTCTTGCCGTCAACCTTCCCCAGATTGCCATGATGCCTCTGGACGGCACTTACCTGGCCTGGTTGGATTTCTCCGCGCTTGGCATGACACAGGAAGAACTGAACGATTTTCTTCTGAACAAAGCCAAAATCTGGCTGAACAGCGGCGAAATTTTCGGCATAAACGGCGAGGGGCATATGCGGCTGAATATCGGCTGTCCAAGAAGTGTGCTGAAACAGGCAATGGAACAGTTGAAAGCTGCACTGGATAACCGCTGATATCTTTTTCATGCAGACAGGGATGTGACAGAAAACAAACAGCTTAACTTTTTCTGATATGCTGGTTCCATCACATCCCTGCTTTATTTATTTGTTTCTTTTCATTTCTACTTATACGCCTTCATATATTCCCCATGCGCTTCTATGAGTTCGTCGCACATACGGATAATATCCTGAATATTCAGTTCCGCCCCTGTATGCGGGTCCATCATGGCCGCCTGATAGATTTTCTGCCTGTCCTTTGTCACCGCTGCTTCGATGGTCAGAAGCTGTGGACTGATATTGGAGCTGTTCATAGCTGCCAGCTGGGTAGGAAGTTTCCCTACCTTCACCGGGTGCACGCCTGTGCCGTCAATATAGCATGGAACTTCCACACAGGCGTCTGCCGGAAGATTGTCAATATATCCGTTGTTCAGTACATTTCCGCCAATTTTATATGGCTTGTCTGTGACAACTGCCTCCATAATATAAGAAGCATATTCATGGCTTCTCTCATGGGTAATCTTACCGTCTCTTAAAATATCTTCGCGTTCCTTTTCCCAGCCTTCAATCTGATTCACGCAGCGCCTTGGATACTCGTCCAGAGGAATATTAAATTCTTCAATCATTTCCGGATATTTGGACTTAATAAAGAACGGATTGTACTCTGCATTATGCTCGCTGGACTCTGTACAGTAATATCCCAGATGACGGATATATTCATAACGCACCATATCCTCATGCTTTTCACTGCTGTTCTTTTGGGCCGCGCGTTTTTTTATTTCAGGATACAAATCATTTCCGTCTTTGTCCCGGATTTCCAACAGCCATGCCATGTGGTTAATACCTGCAATCAATTCCTGCCGGCCCTCCAGCTTATCCTTCATATCCAGCCCTTCCAACAGCTTTTCTGAGCACACCTGCACACTATGACAGAGCCCTACCGTTCTGATTTTTGTGTATCTCTGCATATAACCTGTAAGCATAGCCATAGGATTGGAATAGTTCAAAAACAGGGTGTCGGGGCAAACCTCCTCCATATCTCTTGCAAATTCTTCCAACACAGGAATGGTGCGGAGAGCCCGCATAATGCCTCCGATTCCCAGTGTATCGGCAATAGTCTGTCTCAAACCGTATTTCTTGGGAATTTCAAAATCCGTAATAGTACAGGGGTCGTATCCGCCCACCTGAATGGCATTTACCACAAAATCCGCATTCCGCAGAGCCTCTTTTCTGTTTTCCGCGCCCAAATACGTCTTAATCACTGCCCGGTCTTCGTTTACATTGTGATTAATGGCGCTCAAAATAATCCGGGAATCCTCCAGCCTCTTTTCATCAATGTCATACAAAGCAATTTCGCTCTCCCGAAGCGCCGGCGTACACATACAATCCCCCAGTACATTTCTTGCAAAAACCGTGCTCCCTGCACCCATAAATGTAATTTTTACCATAATACCCATCTCCTTTTCTCGTTATAACTTTTCTGTGATAGAATAACCTTTGTCTTTCAAAATTACCAGTTCGCTTTTCTCTTCCCGGTACATGCGGGGGCTTTTCCCACAATGTTTTTTGAAAACCTTGGAAAATGCAAGCTGGTCTGTATACCCCACTGCACCGGCTACTGCATTAATGGACAAATCCGTCTTTTTCAGCAAAGATTTGGCCTTATCCATACGCAGGTTTACCAGAAATTCCTGAGGAGAGCAGCCTGTCGTTTTCTTAAAACTGCTGGTGAGATAACTTCTGTTGACCCCGATAAAATCTGCTAAATCTCCGATTTTTACCGACTCATTGTAATGATGCTTGATGTACTCCATAGCGTGCTTGACGTATACAGAACCAGGGTATGGATGATTTGCAGAAATACCCCCTCCCGCGAAATTCTGCCGGTAGTCGTCCATCAGTACGGAAAAGCATAAAAACAGCATGGCATTCCTTTTTAACTCATCTCCGTAAGTAAGCTGATGCGCTTCCAACATCTGGTCAATATACCCACCTACCTCTTTGACACAGTGAACTTTTCTGACAGGACTTCTCTGAGAAAACCCAGCGCCGCTCATGCACTCATCTGCTTTAATTCCTACAAACCCCACCCACATATAACACCAGGGGTCCTCCCGGTCTGCCTCATACCACGCTTCCACCCCCTGCGGAATAAAGAACGCATCTCCAGCCTGCAGTTCATATACCCTCTTATTCATTTCCAGTTTTCCCTTGCCCTTCTTTATAATATGAAGAACATACGCTTCTCTTTTATTTGGTCCAAAACGATAACCCGGGTTACAGTATTCCCATCCGCAGTATGTCACACACAAATCTACAGAATCTTTCTGCAAATCCTCCAGACATTTATACCTGGCATGACTGGTAAATCCCACTGTACGGCTCAAATCCTCCACTCCTTTACCTCAGGCTCTACCGCTCTGCCTCCTGCAGAACAAACAGCAGTGACGCAAAGTCTCCGCCGTTTTTATTCAGACGTTCTCTGTCTATTGGAATTCCCGCATACATCAATTCGTCTCCGTAAGCCTGATATACTTTTTCTTCACATTTTATCTCATATAGCATATCTTTGTCCAATCCCTGAAGCCTGAACCGCAGCCAGGAAGCGTTGACCTTATTTAATCTCTGATAAAATGCGGCAATTGCCTGCTTTTTATCCTGGGAAACCACCATCCATGCCGTTTCATTTCCTTTAAACGGGCTTAACAGCCGATAAAAATCTCCATCCACCTGTATCAGTTTCCGGTACTTCTTCATAAAAGCTACCTGCTCTTTTACCTGCTTCAATTCTTCTTCACTTAGAAGGTTTAAGTCCAATTCATAGCCAAAGGTTCCAAAATATGCCATATTAGCCCTGGTAGACAATGGTGTGCTGCGGAACATCTGGTGATTGGGCACTGCAGATACATGAGAACCCATGCTGACCAGAGGATACACATAAGAAGTTCCATACTGAATTTTGGCCCTTTCCGAAGCGTCTGTGTCATCACTGGTCCAGGTCTGGGGCGCAAAAAACAGCATAGCCGGGTCAAAACGGGCACCGCCGCTTGCACAGGATTCAAAGAGAATCTCCGGAAATTCCTGTGTCAGTCTGGTGTACAAATCATACACACCCAAAATATACCGATGCATGACTTTTCCCTGCTCATCTGCCGCCGCACCTCTGCTGTACGGTTCGGTCATATAACGGTTCATATCCCATTTTATATAGGAAATCCGAGATTCCCGAATCACTTTTGAAATCATTTCATAAATGTAATCCACTACCTCTTTCCTGGAAAAGTCCAGTACATGCTGGTGTCTTCCATGAGACTCAAACCTGCCCGGCACTCCAATAATCCAATCGGGATGTGCCCGGTATAAATCACTGTCCTTATTCACCATTTCAAGTTCTACCCAAAGACCAAACTTTAATCCCAGAGCCTCCACTTTTCGGGACAATCCTGCAATGCCGTCCGGCAGTTTTTCCAGATTCACCACCCAGTCTCCCAGACCTCTGTAATCATCATTTCTGGTTCCAAACCAGCCATCATCCAGAACAAACAGTTCCACGCCTGCTTCCTTTGCCTTTGCAGCAATATCCAGAATTTTCTCCTCTGTAAAATCAAAATAAGTTGCCTCCCAGTTGTTCAACAAAATGGGACGGGGCTGTTCTTTCCAGTTTCCTCTCATAAGATTTCTTCTGTACAATCTGTGGTATACCTGGCTCATTTTATTCAGACCTTTGTCACTGTATACCAGCACGGCCTCCGGCGTCTGGAAGGTTTCGCCTTTTTCCAGCTTCCAGCTAAAGCCTTCCGGATGGATTCCCAGCATTACCCTGGTCATATCAAAGGTGGAAACCTCGGTCTGAGCCAGGAAGTTGCCGCTGTATACCAGACTGAAGCCATAGACTTCTCCCTGCTGCTCTGTGGCCTCCGGCCTTTTCAGTGCCAGAAACGGATTGTGCTCTGCGCCGCAGCCGGTTCCGTTAATCCCCTGTATCGCCTGGATTCCCATTTCCAGCTTCCGCTCTTTCACATAACGCTCTCTCGCCCACGCTCCAGAAAGCTGCACCATCTCAAAATCCATATCCTGAAATTCCACACTCATACTCATGACTTTTTCCAGAGTAATCGGTTCTTCTCCCTTATGGCAAACTGCTGCATGTCTGGTAATTACCGGATATTCCTCAAAAATTGTATAGGTCAGTACCAAATCTGTATGCATCATCTGGTCATGCAGGTGAAGTTCCAGCGTACATGCTTCCTCATCACTGTTTGTATAAACCGCAGGAAGAGGAGTAATTGCTTTTTTACCATGATACATCTCATGAGATACATAAGTGAAATTTACCACCTTACTGCCGCTTTCCTGTTTCACCGTAAAAGCAGGACTTCTGTAATCCCCTGTGCCGTATACCGGATATTCCTGCTTCGTGCACTGCATGTTCAACACACCCGGTTCCGGAATGCACACCGAAGTCAGTGGACGGGACATTTCTTCATGAAGATGCGTGAAATCCTCCCGGTCCCGGATGGCCTTTCCGTAATACAGATTTTCCAGCTGCCCGTTCTCCATAATACGGATTATATAGCTGACTTCTTTATTATAAAGATGAAATGTTTTTGTTTCCTGGTGAAATAAAATCCCCATATTTGAAATCCTCCTTTTAAAAAGGCCGGCGCTTACTTTTTTGCGCCAGCCCATTCTGTGTTTGCTGTGTTTTTATAATTTACCACCGCTGGTAGCAATACCTTCGATAAATTGTTTCTGGAAAATCACATAAATAATAATCATAGGAACGCAGGCAATCAGAGAAGCTGCCATTAATTCCGGGAACTTGGAAATATACTGTCCCTGCATTTTCGCAAGTGCGGAGGACAATACCAGCATATCCTTATCTGTATTGACAATCATAGGCCACATCAAATCTTTAAACGCAAACACTGCTGTGAAGATTCCCAGCGCCACCATACTGGAACGTGTCAGAGGCGCCATAATGTACAGGAATGTCTGACCGATATTACAGCCGTCCAGTCTGGCCGCTTCCTCCAAATCATTTGGAAGTCCCATATATCCCTGGCGAAGAAGGAACGTACCAAATGCAGTAACCATACCCGGAAATACCAGGGCAAAAATTGTGTTCAGCATACCCATTTTGCTGACCATCAAATACTGAGGAATAATGAAAATCTGTACCGGAACCATCATCTGAATCAATACCAGTGAAAAGCAGAAATTCTTCCCCTTAAAGTTCAGCCGTCCGAAAGCATATCCCGCCATAGTCGCTGTCACAACCGCGCATACTACACGGAAGAAAATCAACAGCAGTGTATTTTTATACAAAAGCAGGAAATTCATGTTATTGACAACCGCCTTAAACGCATCTGTTCTCCACACCTTCGGAAAAATTACAAAGGGGTCTACAGAGGTTGCTTCCGTAACAGACTTAAATGCCGTCAGTATCATCCACAAAAACGGAACCAGCATCGTGATTGACACCAGAATCAGGACAATATGTATGACAGCCGTAACGACTTTCTTTTTTGTTTCCATGCTATCCATTCTGCTCCCCCCTTAATTATAAAATACCCATTTTTTCTGTCCAATCATCTGGAATGCAGTAATAATCATCGTAATTACAAGAAGCACCACAACAATCGTTGCCCCGTATCCCATGTTCTTATTGATAAATGCATATTTATAGAACAGGTATACCAAAGACTGCGTTTTTTCCAGAGCCGGGTTACTCTTATCTATAACCATATAAATCAGGTCAAATACCTGCAGAGAACCAATGACACGGGTCACCAGTACAAAGAAAATGGTGGGGGACAGCAGCGGCACGGTAATGTGGAAAAAGCTCTTAATTCCCGTTGCTCCGTCCAGTTCCGCCGCTTCATAATAGTCATGCGGAATTTCCTGCAGTCCTGACAGGAACAGCACCATATTATAGCCCAGAATAGACCAGACACCGATAACTGCAATAGAATACACTGCTATCTTCGGGTCTGAAACCCATTTTACGTTCAAATGAAAAATGTTGTTTAAAAGTCCGAAATCGGAGTTAAACAGCCATCTCCATACCATAGCAACTGCTGCCGGAGCTGCAACCATGGGAAGAAAGATAATGGTTCTGTATACGGAACGACCCTTCATCTTGCGGTTGAGAAGCACAGCCAGCACCAGTGCAAGAATAATCGAAAACGGTACTTCTATAATTGCATACTTAAAGGTATTCAGCAGAGCCTGCCATATTTCTGCATCTCCAAAAACCTTTGTATAATTTTCAAATCCAATAAAAATATTTCCCTTACCAAAATCTCCCGTCTTGAAAAAGCTCTGGTACACGGTCTGGAAGATAGGGATAATATTCAGAATAATCAATCCAATTATGGTCGGGAGAATAAACAGCCACCCCCACAAAAATTCACTTCTGCGTCTGCCCGTGTGTGCGGATTTTCCTTTTTTTGCCACGCAAATCACTCCTTTTTAACATAGGGCTGCCGCATATGAGTGCGACAGCCCTGGTTTGTCTATCATCTACTTAAAATTTTACGCCGAAGCTTAATTTCCTTCTTCTGCCAGTTTTTCGTTCATCTGGTCAGCCATTTCCTTACAAGCCTCTTCCATGGTCTTTTCACCTGTATAAACGCTCTTTAAGATTTCATTGTCTTCGTTTTCCCAGGTTACTGTTGTCTTGGAATACGGTCTGATTTCCATATCATCCATCATGTTTAAGTATGCCTGAAGATTAAAGTCAGCAGATTTTGCCCATGCATCAGAAGTTCCTTTGTATGCAGACATGGTAACACCAAGCTCTGCCTGTTTTTTCTGTGCCTCTTCAGAACCCAGATATTCCAACAGCTTCCATGCTTCTTCTGTATGCTCACCATTTGCAGCTGCTGCCCATCCAAGTCCGTTGTATACAGAAGCTCTTCTGCCTGTTTCCGCATTTTTCGGAAGTTCTACCAGGTCACAGTTTGCAGCTGTATATTCATTATCTCTGTAAGCGGCAACCATCCAGGAGCCCTGGAGAACCATGGCTGCTTTTCCGGACTGGAAGAGCACATCTTCGCCGTTCTCAGACATTGTTTCAATAGAAGGCATTACACCGTCTTTAATCCAGCCTTCCAGAGTCTTCATAGCTTCCATCGTTTTCGGGTCATCCCAGCCTGATTTTGTCTTATCCTCGTTGATAATATATCCGCCGTTATCATATACCAGATTGTAATATCCGGCCTGGTTGTTATCGTTTCTCACCGCAAGACCGTATTGGCTGCCGTCATCCTTTGTCAGCTTCTTGGCTGCTTCGGATACGTCATCCCATGTCCAGTCAGCTGTCGGATAGGCCAGACCCGCTTCGTCAAACATGGTTTTGTTATACCACAATGCAATAGTATCTACATCCTTAGGCACTGCATAATATTTGTCATCATAGGTATACAGTCCCCAGATATCTTCCGGATAGTTTTCCGGGTCAATTTTATCGCTTTCTGCAATCTTATCAGTCAAATCCAGAAGCATGTCATTAGACATGTATCTTTCACTTTCATTGGAGTGCATCCAGAATACGTCCGGAAGAGAACCGCCCTGTGCACCTGCTTCCAGCATGGTCCAATACTCGTCCCATTTTACAACAGTAAGTTTTGTCTTAATGCCTGTCTCTTCTGTAAAATCTGCCAGAATCTCCTTCAGGCCCGGCTCCTGATTTGTATCCCAGATAGAAACAGATAATTCACCGCCGTCGGATTCACCGCTGTCACCGGAATCTTCTTTCTTTGTCTCCCCGGATGAGCCGCTGTCACCGCCGCAGGCTGCCATGGAGAATACCATTGCACTTGCCAACACCAATGCCATCACTTTCTTAAACTTCATACTTTCTTCCTCCTTTAATGATTTTTCGTCATATTACCAACTTTTTATCTCTTGTTGGCTGATATAGTTATTATAATTGCACATGGAATTATGTTAAATGGATATATGTTCTGCATATATGGAAAAATGTTATTTATTTGTGCATATTGCGTAATTTTTTGTCATCTTTTTCTTTTTCATGCGTCTTTTTCCCAGTATATTTTCTTTTTTCCTTTTTTTAATAACCGTTTTTCTTTATCTCCTTCATCATTTTCCCCTATACTTTTGTATTCATTGCAACTTTTCTTCCATTTTTCCATAAATACCTTCTCATTTTTCCATATTTTTCTTTCTGCCCGCTCTTCCTTTTACTTTTACAGGAGATTTTCTTTGCATTTCCCACGGATTAATGCTAGAATACCTCATAGAATTTATGGCTTTTGCCGGAAAGGACCGCTTATGAATTTACTGAACGAAGAAAATCCCGTCCATATTTTTCTCAACAAAATCGGAGATATTATCATTGCCAATCTGCTGTTTATCCTGTGTTGTATTCCCGTTATCACCATAGGGCCTGCTCTCACAGCCCTTTACCACTGCATGCTCCGCACAGTAAAAGGAAACAACAACGGGACGGTCAAAACGTTTTTTCGGGCTTTTAAGGAAAACTTTATCCAGTCCCTGGTTGTCTGGCTCTGTCTTCTGGCAGGCGCGCTGATATTGGTTTTAAATATAAACTTTCTGCAAAGCAGCGCCAGCCCGGCAGCAAACGTACTTTTTTATGTTTCACTGGGAATTGCAGGACTTCTCATTCTCTTTTTCCTGTACATTTTTCCGGTCATCGCCGCCTTTGCCAACACAACTCTGAATCTGGTGAAAAATGCTTTCGTCTTTGCCTTTATGCATTTTCCCTCCACTCTGGCCATTGCGGTGCTTTCCATTTTGCCTATGTATATGACTTATCAGGATTTGAAACTAATGCCCCTGTATGCCTGCTGCTGGTTTTTCTTCGGATTTGGGCTGACTGCTTACATCAATTCCCTTTTGTTTTACCGAATGTTTAAGCCATTTCTGGAAAAGGAGGATTCTCATGGAGTTTGAAAAAATCAGTTCTCCCTCTCTTCGGGAACTTTTTGTACAACAATTAGAACAGATGATTTTATCGGGAAAACTGCCTGTAGGAGAAAAGCTGCCCCCGGAACGGCAGCTGGCCCAGGAAATGCAGGTCAGCCGCGCTGTAGTAAACGGCGGCATTTCTGATTTGGAAAAGAAAGGATTTCTGGTGGTGAAGCCGCGAAGCGGCACTTATGTGGCAGATTACAGGAGAAACGGCACAGTAGAAACCCTGCTGGCTATTATGAACTATAACGGCGGGCGCCTGCGGGAAGAAGAGGTACGCTCAATTCTGGAAGTCCGCATTGCCCTGGACACCCTGGCTGCAACCTTGTGCGCAGAGCGTATCACAGACGAAGAAATTGCCTCTCTGGGGGAAATCGTAGAACGTCTGGGCGCTGCTCAGACCATCGACCAGGCCGTGCGCGCTGCCTATGACTTCCAGCACGAATTTGCCCTGCTCTCCGGAAACACCCTGATTCCCCTGATTTTCTGCTCCTTCAAAGTAGCGGTGACTTCCCTGTGGGAACGCTTCTGTATTCTGTACGGCATACCTGCTCTATACGAAAACACCTATAAACTCTGGACTTTTCTAAAAAACCGGGACCTAAACGGCGCCGTTTCCTGGATAGACAAATCCGTAAGAGAAAGCATTGACGGAAACAGAAAGATTTACTACGAATAACAAAATCGAACTTAACGCAACAGGCTATCACATGCAGAAGCAATGCGATAGCCTGTTGTTTTGTATTTTTTATCAGCACCCGCTGATTTCCTTTATTAAAAATTCATTTCCCTGCTGCAGGTATGTGTGCTCGCTGCCGCAGAAAGGGCAAATCTTGCCGTGCTCTACCGTGGGATACGTTTTTTCACAATCCTCACAGTAAGTCACTGCCGGAATCTGTTCTACCACAAGAGCACTGTCTTTTAATATTTCGCTCCTCTTCTCCACGGCCCATTTCCAGCAGTTCCGGAGATAGGATTCCACCACACCGGAAACCTCTCCAATCTGAAGAGTGACCGCCTCTATTTCTGTAAGCCGATTCTCTTTCGCCGCTTCCTCCACAGTTTTTATTACATGGAAAACAACTCCAAGTTCATGCATGATTTCTTCCTCTGTCTTATTTCTTTTTGGAGAACTTAATCTTAATAGCCTGCTTTGCCCCGTATGGAAGAATGTATTTCAGCTTGTCTTCACTCTTTCTCATAGTGCTGCACTCCGGATTTTCCCGGTACAGGTGAATAGCGTCAAATTCGCACTTTGTAGTACAGATGCCGCAGCCGATACATTTGTTTTCATCTACTACGGAAGCGCCGCAGCCCAGACATCTGGCCGTCTCTTTTTTCACCTGTTCTTCGGTAAAGCTCTGCCTTGCTTCCCGGAAAGAAGTTTTCCGGTCAATATTCTTATCATATCCCGGAGTCTGACGGCTGGAATTGTCGTACTCTTCCACCAGAACATCCTGCTTATCAAGTTCCACAAACTGTCTGCGGTTTCGTCCGATAGTCAGACTGCTGTGAGGCTGCACAAAGCGGTGAATGGACACGGCGCCTTCCTTTCCTGCTGCAATGGCATCAATGGCAAATTTCGGTCCTGTATACACATCTCCGCCCACAAAAACATCCGGCTGCGCGGTCTGATACGTCACAGCGTCTGCCACTGCACCGTTTCCTCTTCCCAGTTCCACTTTCTCATTTTTTAACAAATCGCCCCAGAGAATACTCTGGCCTACGCTCATAAACACATGGTCACATTCCACGGTCATGGTTTCACTTTCGTCATACCTGGGGTTAAAGCGGCCGTCCGGATCTTTTACGGATACACATTTTTTGAACACAATACCCTTCACTTTGCCGTTCTCTGTGAGAATTTCCTTTGGTCCCCATCCACAGTGAATGGATACCTTTTCTTCCTCTGCTTCCTGAATTTCTTCTTCGGATGCAGGCATCATCTCCCGACTCTCCAGACAGTACATGGAAACGCCGTCTGCACCGCAGCGCATACTGGTTCTTGCCACATCAATGGCTACGTTTCCGCCGCCTACAACTACCGTTTTGCCGGAAACCGCATAGGTATTATCTTCGCCTGCAGCCCGCAGGAAATCCACCGCTGTCATCACTCCGTCTGCGTTCTGTCCCGGTATACCCGGCAGCCTTCCGCCCTGACAGCCAATAGCAATGTAAAATGCCTGATACCCCTGTGCGCGAAGTTCGTCCAGAGTAATATCCCTTCCCACTTCTACACCGGTTCTGATTTCTACGCCCATTTCTTTGATAATATCAATTTCTGCCTGCACCACGTCTTTTTCCAGCTTGAAAGAAGGAATTCCATAGACCAGCATGCCGCCGGCTTTCTGATTCTTCTCAAAAACGGTAGGCTTATAACCTTTTTCAGCCAAATAGAACGCACAGGATAATCCTGCCGGACCGCCTCCGATAATAGCGATTTTTTCCGAAAATTCTCCTTTCAAAGAAGGCACGACTTTCTTCGGTATGTATCTGGTCTCTGCCTTTAAATCCTGTTCCGCAATAAAACGCTTCACTTCATCAATAGCAACAGCCTCGTCAATGGTTCCTCTGGTACATGCGTCTTCACATCTGCGGTTGCAGATACGTCCGCACACTGCCGGGAATGGATTTTCCTTCTTAATCAGTGCCAGCGCGTCTGTATATCTTCTCTGTGCCGCCATTTTCAGATATCCCTGAATGGCAATATGCGCAGGACAGGCGGTTTTGCACGGCGCGGTTCCGGTGTCATAGCAGTTGATACGGTTTTTGTCCCGATAGTCTTCTGTCCACATATGGGGTCCCCAGGGAACCTGGGAAGGAAGTGGCTGCTTTGGATATTCTACTTTACTGCCGTCCTTTTTACACAACTTCTGCCCCAGTTTCACTGCGCCTGCCGGACAGTATTCCACACAACGTCCGCAGGCCACGCAGTTTTCTGTTTTCACATGGGCCACATAAGCGGAACGAGACATATTCGGCGTATTGAAAAGCTGGGAAGTACGCAGAGCATAACACACGTTTACATTACAGTTGCAGATAGCGAAAATCTTATTTTCTCCGTCAATGTTGGTAATCTGGTGTACAAATCCGTTTTCCTCTGCCACTTTCAGAATGTCCATAACTTCCTCTCTGGTAATGTAGCGTCCTCCTTTATTGGTTTCCACCACATAATCTGCCATATCTCCCACAGCAATGCACCAGCCTTCCGGGTCGTCTGCACAGCCCTCGTCAAAGGTTTTGCGGGAACGGCGGCAGGAACAGGGACTTGCCGCATATTTACCCTCGTATTTGTCCAGCCAGTGAGAAATATGTTCCACAGACACAGACTGGTTTTCCATCTGAATTGCTTTTTCCACAGGAATAACGTGCATGCCGATACCCGCTCCGCCGGGAGGCACCATATGGGTGATTTTTTCCAGAGGCACACGGCTCATACGCTCAAAGAACCGTCCCATCTCCGGATGTTCCCGCAAAATATCCTCGTTCATGTTTGCAAATTCTGCACTGCCCGGCACAAACATAGGAAGCACATACTGCTTTTCGTGCCTGGGATTTTCCCAGTTGTATTCAATGACACCGTTAACTGCCAGTTTCTGCAGCATATCTTCCAGATATGTCTTATCTTTTCCGGTGATTTTTACCATATCTTCAAGAGTTCTGGGTTTGCGTTTTCCCATTTTTAAGGCAATTTCTGCCATTTCGTCCGTACACAAAGCGGAAAGCCCGATATATTCCGGGGATTCCTTTGTGATTTTCTCAATACCAAGTACAACAGGGGCTCTGTCTGTAATCATTTTTGCCAGTTTGGCAACAGGCTCCCGAAACGGTTCTTCCGGGTGCGGATTAGGAAACAGGGAATCTGCCATAGTTCAATCTCCTTCTTCATATCGTTTTTATTCTTTCTCTGCTCTTGCCATAGCAAGTTTGAAATCTCTCTGGTCTGCAAAAATTTCGTTTGTGTAAGGGTTCTTTTTCTGCTCTTTGGCCCGTTTGATAACCACAGCAAGACAAATCACATTTGCCGCCAGCGCCAGAATCGCAATGACCCCCTGCATAGTTGGATTCACTGCTGTCGGGCGGACCGCTGCGTCCATAACGCCATCCTTATACAGCACCGGAAGCACCGCAAATTTCCCCTGCTCCTGGAACAATGGGAACACCTGGGCAAACATACACCACAGCGCCAGTGTGTTGGCACGATTCTGAATCCAGCCCCCCTTATTCCACAGCATAGCCGCAAAAGTCGGCGCCAAAAGCAGGGCTACACCGCAATACCAGGTGTGTGTGGGCAGATTGTTATAGGTATAGGCAAAATTCCAGATGTCATAAGCAACAATAAAGCACCAGGTCATATCCGGCCACAGCATATCGTGTTTCTTTTTGGAAACGTAAATTCCCATCCAGCCAGTCATACAGAAAATATTGAGAATTCCCGCAATACCATTGACCCAGTTCCACCAGCCGCCGTAAAGCCATACATTTTCAGAGGAAAGCCACCAGCGGTCCCCCTGAGAAGCCAAAGCCATGGCGCCGCGGACACCGGATTCAAAATCACTGCCTACAGCAATGAGAATATTAATTGCTACAATTGCAAAAGGGAACACCTTAAACCATTCTTTTTTTCCGATTCCCCAGCGATACTTTAACATCATAAAACCAATACAGCCTGCCGTTGCCGCATAGAGTTTGGCATAGTGGAACCAGCCGTTCATATGTACATAAGTGTCATTGTTCAGTGCCCATTCGGCGCCGTTTGCTGCGCCAACCTGAATAGCAATAAAATAAACCGTCAGCGCTGCCGGAAGAATCAGGAAACAGAAAATTCCTCCCACCTTGGAACGGCGCGCGATTTCATTGACTAAAATCAGACATACAAATACCATGAGCCAGCCAAAAAGCTGCCAGCCCGCATTTTCTCCGTAAATTTGAAACAACATTTGTCTTACCCTCTTTCTTTTTCTATTACTTCTTTATCCTTTTGCTTTTTACTGTCCCTTTGTCCAGTCCGCTGTTTCCCGGCGCAGCCAGTCTGTCCATTCGTCAAAGCCTTCCCCGGTCTTTGCCGAAATCGGAATTACCCTTGCCTTTGGATTTCGCTTCTGAATATACGCCCTGCATTTTTCCATATCAAAATCAAAATAGGGCAGCACATCTGTTTTGTTAATCAAAACTACATCACACACGGAAAACATCAGGGGATATTTCAGTGGTTTATCATGTCCCTCCGGCACAGACAGAATCATGGCATTTTTACATGCGCCTGTATCGAATTCTGCCGGACATACCAGGTTGCCCACATTCTCCAGCACCACCAAATCCAAATCTTGTGTACCGAATTCCAGAAGTCCCTGCCGGGTCATATCCGCGTCCAGATGGCACATACCCCCGGTATGAATCTGGATAGCCTTTGCCCCGGTTTCCAAAATGCTCTGCGCATCCACATCTGAATCAATATCTGCCTCCATAACACCGATTTGCATTTCCTCCTTCAGCATGGAAATCGTTCGCTTTAGCGTACTGGTTTTCCCTGCCCCCGGAGACGACATCAGATTCAGCAGAAAAGTTTTCTGCTCTCTGAGCGTTTCCCGAAGTCTGGCCGCGTCTGCAGCATTGTCCTCAAAGATACTTCTCTTGACTTCAATTACCTTAAACTCTTTCATTCTTTCACCTCACCTTCCAATCTGGTTATACCAGAAGATTGTTATTATTTTATCATTATATATTCTGCTTGTGTTTTTGTCAATCTTTCCGCTTATTTTGGGTGATTTAATCGGTATTTAAGCGTATTTATAAAAAATTTGGGATTTCTTTGACATTTGGTATCTGGTATATCCAATTCCAAAACAGAAGATGTACAAAAAACAGCCCCTTCCGGGAAACAAGCATTTCTCCTTCGCCTGTTCACCCGGAAAGGGCCTTTACATGAAGTGTCTTTTCAGTTTTATAAAACGATAAATGCACAGGAACCTGGCGCTACTTCCAGCATTCCCTCTGCCTTTACCGGGTCCATAGCCGGAACTTCATTGTTCTCGCCCAGTACCAGCGGAGTTCCGTTTAAGGTCATAACGGAAGCTCTCATATTGCCGCCTTCCCCGGCCAGCATGTAAACTTCCGCTTCTTTTGGAAGTTCTACCTGTGTTGCTTCTTCCAGACTGTTGTTGATAACCAGATATACCAGCCCTTCTTTTCCGTCCTTGCGGCTGTGTGCATATACATGAGCACCGTAGCGTACCGGTTCTTTTGTATCAAATACAGTCGCTCCCATCAGACGATTCCAAAGGAGTACGGCAAAGTAATTTGGTCTTGGATCAAAAACTTCTCTTGCAAGAAAACCGTAGTCACTGCTTGCCAGTGTATTGTGGAAAATCACACCGTTTGTAATGGTGGAAAATCCAGCCAGTTCGTTCAGAGTTCTCATAACATCCAGGTAAGTAGATGCCCAGGTATCCCCGCCGCCGCCAGCGTCTCCGGATTCTGTTACCCACATCTCAGCGTCCGGTACATACTTGTCACGCAGAGGTACATAAGTGCGGGCAAATTCCATAGCGGTTGCCAGATACTCCTCACTGTTGGCCTCAGATGCGTCCCAGTGTGCGCTTGGCATTACGGATGCAAGGCGCTCAGATACTCCGTTGTAATAATGGTAGCTGAATACGTCCAGTGGTACTTTTGTACCTTCCATTAAATCTGCACAGTCACAGGTTTCTTCTGCAATCTGCTCTACGCCGCCTGCGGTTTTGTCACTGCTGCCTTTTCCGAACTGAATGTTATCTCCGCCAGTGGTGCTTGGTCCCACACAAATACATTCCGGATAATTTTCTTTCAGCCATGCAAAGAATAAATCCTGGTCTCTTCTGTAATCTGCCGGTGTGTATCCCTTCGGGAATCCTGTATCCGCCATCATGTTCGGCTCATTTGCAAACTCTGCCGCGTCAATAGGCACACCATATTCTTTACTCAGTCCAAACAGTTTCTCTGCTTCCACCGGTGTCCATGGCTCGTCTGCACTGTGCAGTCCCGGACAGTTGGCAACAGACACAATCAGTTTTGCACCGATTTCTTTTACAAAATCCAGAACACCAATCCACTGTTCTTTTGTCAGCACATTTAAGTATCCTTCCGGAACTTTTCCGTTGGTGGTTCCGTCAAAATCATAATATGTTTTTGTTGCCCAGGTGCCGGACACACGCACCCATACCGGTCCCAGTTCCTTTGCCAGTTTGCGCAGTTTTTCGTCATACAGATTGATCGGCGCATATACCTGCATCAAATCCCGGTACATCGCTGCAATTCCCTCTGTGGTAGGTTCTACATAAAACTCCTCTGTACCTGCAATCTGTCCCGGTGTGTAGGCTTTCCAGAAGGTTCCTCCTGTTACCTCTGCAAATTCTACATTATAGCTCATTAACATGGGGTTCATCTGGCGAAGTGCCTGCAGTCCGCCAACTTCCAATTTGATTCTTTCTGCCATTTTACATACTCCTTTCGCAACGGTTTTATATTTCTTATATTAATGGCTTTTCCTATTTTCTGTTAGTAATATTTTTATTTATTCCATGATAATTTTTATATATACTTGTATTTTACTAAATATTTTACGATAATATAAGAAAATTTTTCTATGGAGGAATGTTATGTTTTACGATGCAGAATTTGCTTTTTTGAAAAATCTTCTAAAAAACCTATACATCAACTTCACGGTCATAGAGGCGCCTGCAAGCGGTATCCCCCATACTCTGCCCGTTTTTGACCTGGGACTTCGCAGCCTGCTCTATAATGAAAGAGATTATACACGATTTCTCACACCTGCCCTGCAGCGTCTGAATACCCCAAATACGATTTTCCGCATACAAGACCAATATATGTGCAATTACATCTGCATGCAGCTTCCGGATACACAAGACAAATTTTTATACCTGCTTATCGGTCCTTATGTAAACCATAAAATAAATCGGCAAACGCTGTTGAATTTTGCAGAAGAATTATCCCTCTATCCCAAGCAATTCACTCAGATAAACAAGTACTATTCCGACCTGCCCTTTTTAACAGACGAGGAAACGCTGTTTGCAATCACTACCACTTTTGGGGAAAAAATCTGGGAAAACACGGAAAACTTTTCTGTAGAATACATAGAAAACACACTGACAGAACGTGTGGTTCCGGTGACCTCAGACTCGGATTTCCGGGAACCGGAAGAAGCTTTTCTCAGTATACAGGTTCTGGAGAAACGCTATGCCTCTGAAAACCATCTGCTTCACATGGTTTCCCAGGGACTTATGCACAATGCAGAAACAGCTCTTTCCAGCAACAATTTTCTCCTTTTAGAGCAGCGGCTGGCCGACCCGGTGCGAAATATTAAAAATTACTGTATTATTCTGAACACACTTTTGAGAAAGGCTGCAGAGCAGGGGGGTGTACACCCTTTGCACATTGATAACCTGTCCGCAAAATTTGCCCGGAAAATTGAACAGATTACTTCCCCCGACGGCGGTCCGGCTCTGCAAAAAGAAATGGTTCACAAATATTGTCTGCTTGTGAAAAACCATTCCATGAAGGGATTTTCTCTCCTTGTACAAAAAACACTCACCCGGATTGATTCGGATTTGACTGCGGATTTAAGCCTGAAAGCACAGGCCAGGTTTCTCAATGTAAATGCAAGCTATCTTTCTACTCTGTTCAAGAAAGAAACAGGTATGACGCTCACGGATTATGTCAACAAGAAAAGAGTTGAAAATGCGGTATTTCTTCTGAATTCTACTTCTATGCAGATTCAGAATATCGCGCAGTACTGCGGGATTGCAGATGTGAATTATTTTACGAAAATTTTCAAAAAATATATGCACAGGACGCCTAAAGAATACCGACAGGAACTGGCGCAGGTCAATCGAAGGCGGTAGGGCTTCATTTCCCTTGACTTCTTCCCGGAAGATATGCAAAATAGAGATATAAATAATTATCTGCACTGGAAAAACGACTGAAATAAATGACTGAAATAAATGACTGGAGGAAAACCCATGACTGGATTATGCCGAAAAGAATATCTGGAACTGATACCGCCTACAGAAGACGACTCCCGTTCCGCACAAGTACGCGTTTCTGACGCACTTGCCAAACTGAATGAGCCTATACATTTCTCCGTAAAATCTCTGCGTCAGCTTTCCGCTGTCTGCCAAACGGCCGACTGGAAAATCACCGTCTCTTTAAGCTGGGACGGCTCTCAGTGGCTTATTACAAATCTGGAAGCCGGAGATACCACTTCTGTACTCTATGGACTGGCTGTGGATTTAGGCAGTACCACCGTTGTATTGCAGTTGGTCGATTGCCATACAGGAAAACTTCTGACCCAGGAAAGCGTAAGAAACCACCAGCGGGATAAAGGGCTGGAAATTCTGTCCCGGATATTTTATACCAAAGACCGCCCGGACCACCTGGAAGAACTGCGGCTGCTGACTTTAAAAAGCATTCTGGAGGGCATGGAAAATATTAAAAAACGCACAGATATCGACGTATTCCAGTGCGGCGCCATGGTAATTTCCGGCAATAATGCCATGATTCATTTTCTCACAGGATTAGACCCACTTCCCATTTTTGCCTCTCCCTATGCCGTATGGGCAGACCAGCTTGGATTTTGCCCTGCTTCTGATTTGGAACTGCCCCTTTCCTGCCCCGTATATCTGGTTCCTGCCAGAGCCAATTATCTGGGCGGCGATATTATAAGCGGTCTTATGGATGTCAACATTCAGGAAAAAGAGGGGATTCAGGCATTCTTTGATGTGGGGACAAACGGAGAGCTGGTTATTGGCAATCGGGACTTTCTCCTCTGCGGAGCAGGAGCTGCCGGGCCTGCCCTGGAAGGGGGAGCCGTACGCACAGGTATGCGGGCAGCTGAAGGCGCTGTAACCCAGGTGCGGCTAAATCATGGAGAATTTACTTTAACTGTTCTAGGCAACGTCCCGCCTGTAGGAATCTGCGGATCCGGAATTGTAGATTTACTCGCAGAATTATATCTCAATGGCTGGGTAGATAACAGAGGAAAACTGATACCGGAAATGTCAGATAAAATTGTTTGGCAGCCCAACGAACAGGAATATGCTGTCTGCTATGGGCCAAAACTCTGGTTTTATGAAACGGATATTCAGGAGTTTCTGAAAGCAAAAGCCGCTGCCAGCACCATGGTACAAATCCTGCTGCAGCAAATAGGCTTAACCGTGGACGATGTGGAAAATTTCTACATGGCAGGAGCCTTTGGACTTCATATCCATAAAGAATCCGCAGTTACCGTTGGTATGTATCCCGATATTCCCCGGGAACGTATCCATCAGACAGGAAACACTTCTCTAAACGGTGCCGTCAAATTACTTCTGAACCGAAGCCTGATAGAAAAAATCCCGGACCTTTTATCTAGAATGACGTATGTGCAGTTTGGCGCTGTAGAAAACTTTCTGCACGAAATGGTGGCCTCCACAGCTATTCCTCATACCAACTTAGAAGCTTACCCTACAGTAGAAACCGCCCGAAAGCTTCGTATGGCTGAGAATGCAGCGGAGAAAACTTCGGGATAACCCTATATAAAAGATTAAAAACGCAGGGTATCCACATCACACAACGCATGGATACCCCGCATTTCCTATTTTGACTCTTTGTTTTCTACATTTCTATATCAGTCTTTTCATCCTTTTTTATGACATCTATGCTTTCCAGCACCAAAAGACCTCCTCTGCTGTCCAAGACCTGTTCTTCTCCATTGCTTTCCAGAATTTTATCCTCCAGTTTCCACCTTCCCCGAGGAATCCGCACAGAACGGGATGCTGCTCCCTTTTCCGTCACCGGCGCCACCAACAGTTTATCCCCTATCATAAACTGATTCATGGTCTTTTCCATGCCCTGTCCCGGAAATACATATTCCATATGGCGCACTACAGGCTCTCCTGTTTCATAAGCATGCTGAACAGTTTCCAAAAGAACAGGCAGATATTTCTCCCGCACCCTCATGGCCGCCAGTACCTTTTCATAATCTTCTTCCCCCAACAGCCTCCACGGTGCCGCAGAAAACTGCATGACCGGCATCAGCGCGGCAATTTCACAATATCTGACAAACAATTCTGCATCAAAGTATTTCCCACTGTTTTCCTGAAAACTAATATACTCACCGCCTCCAATCATATCCGGACTGCCAAAAGGATGACCTGTCATTCCCTGAAGCAGCATACCGGGAATCAAGCCTCCTACTCCTCGTTCATCCCAGGTATGGTGTTTATCGCATAGACGCTGCATAAGAGAATATCCGCCCGTCTTAAAACAAACACGAAGTTCATTAAATGCATACTGCTCTCCAAAAGCCGCCCATAACCTTGAAAGTTCATCCGTATTTGCTTTTTTAAAAAGCCGGTCTCCCTCTGTATAGTAATAAGAATCTCCTGCATCAAACTTAAAACCGTCAATTCCCATCTCCTGCAGGACATCCAGCTGCCCTTTCAGCCATTCCAGCGCTTTGGGATTAGTTAAATCCAGTGCTGCAGAATATCCATTCCACCATTCCAGAATTCTTGGCTTCCCTTCCGGTGTCTCTATTAACAAATGCCTGTCTCTGGTCTCCCGGTATTCTACGGTATCAGGAGTAATAAACGGACAAATCCAGAGCATGACCTGAAATCCCATTTCATGAAGTTCTTCTATCATCTTCCTGGCTTCCGGAAAATTATCTTTACGAAACTGCCATTTTCCGTAATAAGGAGACCATCCGTCATCAATCATTACAATTCCTGTCGGCAGCCCATGCTCCAAAATTCCTCTGGCATAATCCAGAATCCTGTTCTGCTCCTGATAAAAAGTCATTTCTATCCAGGTGTTGTAAACAGGAGCCTCAAAAAATCTTTTAGAAAGCCGAATTTCATGGAAAGGAAAATGCTGTTTCATAGCTTCCAGATACGCCCCTCTTAAAGAACCGTATCCCTCCTTTAAAAGGATTTCACAGTCCCCCTCTGCCTGAATCTTTCCTTTGTGAAACTGAATTTGAAAACCTTTCTCACTCCATATATATCTTCCCTTTGTGGAAAGAAACAGCGGCATTATCTGATTGGCTGTGGGATTTTCTCTGAAATCCCATACCACGGAATCTTCTGCTCCAACAGGTTGTCTGTAGCTCTCATACACTGCGCCGCCATACCAAAATTCATTTTCCAGAAATTTTGTCTGCATATTATCTCCTGCTCCTATTCACACGCCGTCAGATGAATCTGCACTGCCTGGTAATCATCACCCATAACCGGAATCGGATAACCTCCGTTCATCAGTACTGCGCCTGAGAATTTTTCCTGACTTCCATCTATCTGATACAGCCTGTCTGCTTCCAAGCCTCTTGCATATACCGTGTGGAAAATCGGATTCGCCTTTGTTCTCAGCACTACCACATTCAGCAAGGCTTCCTTTTTGTCTGCTGAAACGAATTCCCATGCCACAAACGGTGATTTCCTTCCGTCATCCGTAAGACGGTAATAATCTCCATTCTGAATCAGGTCGTAATATTTCTTAAATTCTTCAATCTGTTCTTTCACTGTCTGTTTATCTTCTTCTGACAGCTTTGTGATATCCAGTTCATAACCAAAGGTTCCTGCCATAGCCACAACTCCCCTGGTTTTCATGGACACGCTGCGTCCTGTCTGATGGTTCGGGCATACCGACACATGAGCACCCATGGTGGAAACCGGATACGCAAAAGAAGTACCATACTGTATTTCCAGCCGTTCCACTGCGTCTGTATCATCGCTGCACCAAATCTGCGGATGATAATACATCATGCCTGCGTCGAATCTTCCGCCTCCGCCGCTGCAGCCTTCAAACAGCACATTTGGAAATCTTTGTGTGATTTTTTCCAGAAAATCATACAGTCCCAGGATAAAGCGGTGGAACACTTCTCCCTGGCGTTCTGCAGGCAAAAGCGCAGACCATACATCTGTTAAATGCCGGTTTGCGTCCCATTTCACATACTCAATATTGGAGCTTTCCAGAATTGCACACATCTGGTCAAAAATGCAGGTTCTTACATCTTCTCTGGAGAAGTCCAGCACCAGCTGCTGTCTGCCTCTGGTTGGAGCTCTTCCCGGAATCTGCAAAGCCCAGTCCGGATGTGCCCGGTATAAATCACTGTCCTCTGAAATCATTTCCGGCTCAAACCAGATACCGAATTTCAATCCGATTTCATTTACTCCGTCTACCAGCTCTTTCAGCTTTCCTCCCAGTTTCTTTTCATTGACAAACCAGTCCCCAAGCCCGCTGACATCATCCTCTCTCTTGCCAAACCAGCCGTCATCCATAACCAGCATTTCAACGCCCAGTTTTTTTGCTTCTCTGGCAATATCCAAAAGCTTTTCTGTATTAAAGTTGAAATAAGTAGCTTCCCAGTTGTTAATCAGAATGGGACGGCGTGCCGTCTTATATTTTCCTCTGCATATATGATAACGAATAGCTTTATGATAATTCTGAGACAGTTTTCCAAGTCCTTCTGAAGAAAAGCTAAGCATCACCTCCGGTGCAGTAAAGGATTCCTGGGGCTGAAGTTCAAAATTAAACTGCGCGTCATGGATTCCCATCGTCATACGAGTACAGTCTGCCTGTGTTACCTCTGCCTCTGCCGCAAAGTTTCCGCTGTATACAAAAGAAGCGCCGTAACAGTTTCCATGGTCTTCTCCGGCATTATGCGAACATAATATCACAAAAGGATTGTGCTGATGACTGGAAAATCCCCTTCTGCTGCCCACACTCTGGAGTCCGTGATGAAGAGGTGTCCGCTCCATAATTCTTTCCATAGCGTGTCGTCCATAGAAATGTACAAAATCCATATCTTTGTTGTTAAAATCCAGGCACATAGAGTAAGCTCTCAAAAGATTTACCTTATCCTCGCCTTTATTCACAATTTTGCAGGCTCTTGTAATGACGTCCAGATTTTCAAACACACCGTAATATAAAATCACTTCCAGATTTTTGTATACGTCCTGCAGCACCACTTCCAATGTCTGCACATTTTCGTCTCCCTGGTACATGGCAGGCAGCCCTTCCAACCCATACTTTCCTTCTTTTATTTCATGGGAGACATATTTTAAATCCGTCACCTGACTGCCGTCTGCATAAGCCACCCGCAGACAGTCATTTCTGAAATCTCCGGTCCCGTAAGAAGGATATTCCAAAAGCTGCGTATCCAGCGAATATCCCTTATCCGTAATTCCATCGGGATTTCCGGAAAATCCCCTGTCAATACATCTGGCCAGGTAAGACATATCCGAATCCCCCACATAAGGTCCATAATATGTATGAATAAGAAAATCTCTGTCTACCTTCATCTGATAAGTAGAATGTTTGGTGTGAAGAGAAAATATCTGATTATTACAACTGATTGCCATTTTTCTGCCTCCTTTTAAATCAGGTCAAAATGTTTCATTGCCCTGTAGATTCCATCTTCCCTGATGGGTGTTGTTACATAAGAACAGATGTCTTTTACTGCCTGTTCGGCGTTTCCCATAGCCACACTGTTTGGCACAGCCTCCAGCATAGCCCTGTCGTTTTCACTGTCTCCGAACACATAACAGTTTTCCTTTTTCCCGCCCAGATAATCACAGATAAACTGAATTCCTGTTGCCTTTGAATAATCTTTCTGCACCACTTCATACATATGATGAAGCCTGTCTATGCAGACAAAATGCCGGGACAAATATTCCAGAAGGGCCTGCCGGGTCTCCTTTTCTTTCAGGATAATCAGCAGCTTATCGTACACCAGACTGTCGCTTGCCAACACTTCCTCAATATCTCTTCCTTCTATCTGGAAAGTGCTTCGCGCCACTTCCTCCCATTTTTCCAGTTCAGGCATTTCCCTGTCCATATAAATGGCATCAGAAGCCTCATAAAAAACCGGCACATGATGGCTTCGCACTTCCTTCGCCACTTCTTTACAAAGCGAATTGGAAAGTCTGGCTGCCAAAAGTTCCTCTCCCCGGAGAAAAATATGGGTTCCGCAGCCACAGATATATCCGTCAAACCCCATATTCAGCAATTCCTTAGGGAGACTCTTTTTTGTCCTTCCTGTGTTGATAAACAGAAGATGACCTCTCTTATGTGCCAGATGCAGTGCTTCTCTTGTACTGTCCGGCATTTTTCCGTCTTCTTCTGTTATAAGTGTCCCGTCTATATCAAAAAACAACATTTTTGTATCCATCTGCTTTTCTCCTTTTCGTGTTTTCTGCTTTCATTATAGTCCTCTTTTAAAAACACCGTCAATGTGCAAACGGAATTCTGTCATTGCTGTTCTCTCCTGTTTATTATATAATTTCATAGAAAATGTTGCTATGTGATTTTGTATCTAAAAATTGTTGATTTGTTGCATAAAGGAGTCAAAAATGGAACAAGATATAACCCCGGAACAGGCTTATCTGTCCGTATATTTTTGTGGAAAAGAAAACTGCGAGCCCGGTCATTCCTTTGGCCCTGCTGTCCGCCCTCACTATCTGCTTCATGTAGTTTTAGACGGCAAAGGTTTTTACCGAAAGAACGGTGTGACTTATTCCCTGCACAAGGGCGACGCTTTTCTGATTCCCCCCATGGAATCCACCTATTACGAAGCGGACCAGGAAGACCCCTGGACCTATGCCTGGGTGGGCTTTGACGGAAAAAACTGTAAACAGACACTGCGCCAGACCGTTTTTTCTCATTCCTTTGTCTTTTTAAACAGTGTCCCGGAAAAAACAGCCCAGATTTGTGACGCTATGGCCTTTCTGCTGCAGTCCTTCCAAAATTCCCACGGAAATCAGCTTCAGCTTACAGGAAGTCTGCTTCTTCTGCTTTCTCATATGCGAAATACCGTTGACGGGAAACGGGAGGAATTCACACACCGATACTTTCAAAAAGCCCAGGAATACATTGAAAACAACTATTCGTATGATATCAAAATTTCTGATATTGCCCGTCATGTGGGCATTGACCGCACTTACTTATACAGGATTTTTATGGAAGAAGAACAGCTTTCCCCCAAGCAGTACCTGATGCAGCACCGCATACGAATCGCCACACAAATGCTGTCCTCTGCTTCCTATACCATTACAGAAATTGCATTTTCCTGCGGATTTAAAGATTCTCCCTCTTTTTGTAACCATTTCAAAAAACAGGTGGGAATCTCACCTCGCAAATTTCGCCAGGACTTTTTAAAATAGATAGAAACAGAGCTTCCGAAAATCCACATTTCGCATTTTCAGAAGCCCTGTTATCCACATTTTTATTTTGTTTTACACATGAATTGGCATTACAAAGAAGTACATTACAATAAAATGACAAATGCTGCCGCCCATGACAAATAAATGAAAAATTTCATGAGAACCAAAATTTTTATGTTTAGAATTAAACAAAGGTAATTTCAGCGCATAGATAATTCCGCCCACGGTATAAATAATTCCCCCTGCCAAAAGCCAACCGAATCCCGCCGGGGAAAGGGACTGTACAATGGGAATAAAAGCAAATACACACAGCCATCCCATACCAATATAAATCACAGAAGAAAACCATTTCGGACAGGTAATCCAGCAAGCCTTAACAACAATTCCGATGAATGCAACCGTCCACACTGCTGCACAGAGCATAATCCCTGTTTTTCCCTGCAGAACAATCAGGCACACCGGCGTGTAACTTCCTGCAATCAAAATAAAAATCATCATGTGGTCCATTTTCCGCAGCCTCCGGTTCACCTTCTCCGTAGAATCTACGGTATGGTAAATGGTGCTGGCCGCATACAAAAGTATCATACTCAATATGAAAATACTCATGGCAATCATATGAATATGGTCCGGCTCTCTGGCCGCCTTTATAAGCAGCGGCAGCGCTGCCAGCAAGGCCATAACACAGCCTATAAAATGGGTAATGGCACTTCCCGGTTCTTTAATTTTAAATTTTCTGCTGCGTTCTGTACTGATTTTCATACTCTCCACTCCTTTGCTTCTGAATTGTCAATCTGCTCTCTTATGTTAGTATATTCAAAACTTTGGTTCTTAACACTATTTATAGATATCTATATTTCATTATGTAGTTTTCAAAACTACTTATTGATATTTAGTATACTACACCTTTTTTTAAGAAATTGCAATACAGAATCTTTGAAACACAAAATAATTTATTATTTTTTTCTTTTTTATACTTGACTTTTTTTATCAAGTATGCTAAATTGATTACAGTAACAATTACTATTATTAATCAGTCAGCTTTCACTGGCAGAAAGGAGAACTTTATGGCTGCTTTAAAATACAGCCGGCAGCGGGAATGTATCAGAGCATTTATACAGAGCTGTCAGGACCACCCTACCGCAGACACTGTGTATGCAGGAATCAAAGCCGAATTTCCAAATATCAGCCTTGGTACCGTATACCGGAATCTTTCACTTCTGGTAGAACTCGGTGAAATTGCAAAGATTTCCACAGGCGACGGCCCGGACCGTTTTGACTGTAATACAAAACCCCACAGCCACTTTATCTGCACTCATTGTCATTGTATTCAGGACATAGAGCTTGCTGATATAGACTGTATAAAAGAACAGGCCGCCCGGAATTTTGACGGAACGATTACTGCACACACCACTACTTTCTATGGCATTTGCAGACACTGTGCAGAAACAAAAAAGTTCAAAAAAAGTAGTTGACAATTTTACTCAAGTATGTTAAATTAAAATAGTAATCATTACTATTATCAATAAAAAACCTGGCATAAGCCAGATTTAATAACAAACAAAATTTCAATAAGAAAAGGAGATTATCATTATGAAAAAATTTGTATGCAGCGTATGTGGTTATGTTTATGAAGGTGAAACAGCTCCTGAAAAATGTCCAGTTTGCGGCGTAGGCGCAGAAAAATTTGTAGAACAGTCTGCAGAAAGAAGCTGGGCTGCTGAGCACGTTGTAGGTGTTGCACAGGGCGTTAGCGAAGACATCTTAGCTGATTTAAGAGCAAACTTCGAAGGTGAATGTTCTGAAGTTGGTATGTACCTGGCTATGGCAAGAGTTGCTCACAGAGAAGGATATCCTGAAATCGGTTTATACTGGGAAAAAGCTGCTTATGAAGAAGCAGAACATGCTGCTAAATTCGCTGAATTATTAGGCGAAGTTGTTACAGACAGCACAAAGAAAAACCTGGAAATGCGTGTAGAAGCAGAAAACGGCGCTACAGCTGGTAAATTCGACCTGGCTAAACGTGCAAAAGCTGCGAACCTTGATGCTATCCATGATACTGTTCATGAAATGGCAAGAGACGAAGCTCGTCACGGAAAAGCATTTGAAGGTCTGTTAAAGAGATACTTCGGCTAATCAGACGGCTGGCAAAATAAGAAATAGAAACATCTAGAGACTCGGGTATTTATCCGGGTCTTCTTTTATCATTCTCTCATAAAAAAGAACTGTCGCATTAAATAGCAGAAAATCTTTATACATTTTCCATATTATTTAATGCGACAGCCTCAATCTTAACCGTATTTATTTTTACACAATTCCCCTCTTTGCCCAGACAAATCCATGTCCCGGCACCTGCACATCTTTCATTTCCATCTTCTCCCCTGTCATCAGGTTTCGGTACTCTCCGTCCTCCTGCATCCATGCTGTTCTGTCCTGGCTGCTGAAATTAAAGATTCCAAAGAATTTCTCCCCATCCCTTTCCCTCATGATACAGAGAATGGAATCATCATGCACGTCATAAGTATACACACTGGCTTTTGTATCAAACACAGCTTCCTGTCTGCGAAGTTTTTCCAGCCTGTTCAGTCCCATGAAAATCTTTCCTTCCACAGTATCTGCATGACCTCTCTTTGCTGCCAGATCCCAGTGAAACGCTCCCCTGTGAAGATAACGGGAATCCTCCCGCTTCAACGGATTGCCCTTATAGCTGTAATCATTCACCTGTCCGATTTCATCCCCGCTGTAGAGCATAGGAATTCCGGACTGGGTAAACATATAAGCGTGAAGCATCAAATCAAGCCCCACGGCCTTTTCCATTTTTTCCTCATCCTGCTCAAAGCCTGCGCTTTCCACACCGCACATAGACGCTGTAGTGCCGCAGAATCTGGCATCCTGAGTTACCGGATCATCATTGTAAAGCTCGCCCCGGCTGACACTGCCTTCATATTTTCCGGTGAAGAAATCATTCAAGTATCTCTTATGAGAAACCTCTTCCATCCCCCACCATTTCAGGGTATCAAAGTCCAGTCCCCATCCAATATCGTCATGGCACCGCAGATAATTCAAAAATGTATATTCCTTTGGCAGCGTATTCACCACATCCATCTGCTGTTTCAGCAGCCGGATATCCTGGGTGGCCAGGCTGTGCCAAGTCGTCGCCATGGTCGTCACATTGTAAAGCATATGACACTCCGGCTTCTCCACCGTTCCAAAATAAGGCACCACCTTTTCCGGCTCCATTACCACTTCGCCCAGCAGAATCACGCTTGGGCACACAATTTCGCCAATCATCCGCATCATTCTTACAATGGTATGTACTCTCGGAAGATTCCTGCAGGAAGTTCCCAGTTCTTTCCAGATATAAGGCACTGCGTCAATACGGATAATATCAATTCCCTGATTGGCAAGATAGAGAAAATTATACATCATTTCATTAAATACCCTGGGATTTTTGTAATTCAAATCCCACTGATAAGGATAAAAGGTGGTCAGTACATAATGCTGCAGTTCCGGCAGGTAAGTAAAATTACCCGGAGCAGTGGTTGGAAATACCTGAGGCACCGTCTCCTCGTATTTCCCGGGTATATCATAGCTGTCATAGAAGAAATAACGGCTCATATACTCTCCGTCGCCCTGTCTCGCCTTCTTGGCCCATTCATGGTCCTCGGAAGTGTGATTCATGACAAAGTCCATGCACACATTCATATCCTTCCGGTGGCACTTGTCTGTCAGTGCCGCCAAATCCTCCATGGTACCAAGCTCCGGTTTCACCTTTCTGAAATCCGCCACCGCATAACCGCCGTCCGAGCGGCCTTCCGGAGAATCCAGAAAGGGCATGAGATGTATGCAGTTTACATTACAAGACTTCAGATAATCCAGTTTTTCCTGTACGCCCTTCAAATTTCCTGCAAAATTATCAAGATAGAGCATCATGCCCAACATATCGTTTTTCTTAAACCAGTCCGGATTTTCCTCTCTCTTTTTATCCCGGTTTTTCAGACTTGCCTTTCTCGCCTGATAATATTCATACATTTGAGAAGTCAGCTCTCCGAACATTTCCTCATTTCCGTATAATTCCATGTAAAGCCATCTCAGTTCATCCTGATGCTTTGCCATTCTTTCCTGAAAAACACTGTCACTTTTTTTCATTCTCATCATCCCACCCTGCTAAAATCTTCTCTATCGGTCCTGTCAGTTCCCTCTGAAGATTGTATACCACATTGCTGATGACATATTCGCCGTTATTTACGAAAATCTCTATGAGATTTTTATCCACAACAATATCCAGCCCATAGCTGCCTTTTAACTGCGGAGTGCTGCTTACCATCCGGTAATTTTTCCTGTTTCCAAACACTCTGCTTCTGTCCGCCTTTACACAATCCTCTTCCACATAAATCCTGTATCCGCCTATATCCAGCACATCTCCTTCTTTCAGAGTTGTCTGCAGCCGGAAAGGCCGGTCATAATCTACATCTTTTCTGTTCTGTACTTCTTTCGACAGATACTTGTCTGCCTCCGTATGCATACGGAAATAAATATGTCCGTTCTGTACCTCCATCATTCTGGGCGTACACATCATACCGTTCCAGGTACCTCTCTCGCTGTCCTCTTTTACCGCCTCCGGCATACGCAGCCATGCCACCATAACCCGTCTTCCGTCTTTGTCCACATTGGTCTGTGGAGCATACAAGTCCAGTCCGTAATCCACAAACTGATATTCCTTTGGCAGTGACAATCCACATTCCCCTTCCCGGAAATCCACAAGTGTGCATATAGAATGATGTACATATTCCAAACCGTCTTCCAGAATATTCATGGGAGACCCCTGGAAAACATACTGTCCCTGGATTTCAAAAAGATCCGGACATTCCAGAATCGTTCCAAAATTCTCATGGCTGTACTGACTGACATATTCCCAGTTTACACCGTCCGCGCTCTTATAAAACAACACACGTCCTTTTTTCCCGAATATTGTGCTTCCCAGAATCATATAATACATATCCCCGTATTTCCATACCTTTGGGTCTCTGGTATGCGTGGCGTCTGCAATGCTTTCATCCCTGACAACCGGGATTATCTGCTTCTTCGCCCCCATGTTGTCAAAAGTAAATCCATCCTCTGAAACCAACATAGCCTGACTAGTCTCAAAAGCATCCCCTTTTGCGTGATGAATATCCTCATCCTCCGTTTCCAGATATTTTACCGCAGAATAATACAGGTACATTTTCCCATCCTTTTCCAGCGCGCTCCCTGAAAAAATTCCGTTTCTGTCATAATCCTTTGTGGGATACAGCGCCACACCCAGGTGATTCCAGTGCAGCAAATCCTCGCTTACTGCATGGCCCCAGTGCATGGTGCCCCACTCCGGCGCATAGGGGAAATACTGGTAAAACAAATGATATTTTCCTTTGTAGTAAATAAATCCATTTGGGTCATTGATCCAGTTTCCCGGTGCTCTTAAATGTAACGTGTCTTTTATCATAACCAGATACTCCCTTTCCTTAAATCCGTTCCAATCTTATTTTACCGCTCCAGCTACCACACCGCTGATAATCTGTTTCTGCAGTACCACATACAGAATCAGAATCGGGATAACACAAAGCAGCAGTCCTGCCATAATCGTTCCGTAATCTGCAGAATAAGTGCCGTAGAAACTGTAAGTGGACAGCGGCAGTGTCAAAAGCTTCTTGTCTGTCAATACCAGAGACGGCAGAAGGAAATCGTTCCAGAATGCCAGAGAGTTCAGGATTGCCATCGTAGAAATAATAGGTTTCAGCAATGGAAATACAATCTTAAAGAAAGTCTGCGCGCGGGTACAGCCGTCAATATAAGCCGCTTCTTCCAAAGCAACCGGCATGCTGCCCTTGATAAATCCATGGAACATAAAGACCGACATAGCCATGGAAAATCCGGTATGCATAAAAATCAGGGTGATTCTGTGGTTTAAGATATTCAAAGTACCGCCGTAAATACTTACCAGAGGAATCATGATGGCCTGAAAAGGAATAATCATGGACGCTACCATTAAGGAAAACGTCAGCTTTGATATCTTATTGTTATGGCGAACAATGTAGTAAGCCAGCATGGAAGCAAATAAAGTAACCAGTAAAGTTGCACTGACCGTTACAATCAGGGAATTTCCGAAAGCACGTGGGAAATCCATCTGGGTAAAGGCTTTTACAAAGTTGTCAAAAGACAGACCTTTGATGGTAAACAGCCAGGAAAACGGGCTTTTGATAATATCTCTCTTCTGCTTCAGGGAGTTGATAACTACCATTACAAATGGAAACATATAAGCCACAAATAATATAAGCAGCACTGCCATGGAAAGAATATTTGTTATTTTTTTCTTGGTTCCGCCAATCTTTGTCTCATTCATTATGCTTCAACCTCCCTCTTCTTTGTGAAGTATACCTGCAGGCCACTGATGCAGGCTACAATAACAAACAGGATAAATGCCTCTGCCTGTCCTACGCCGAACTGTCTGGAAGTAAACGCCTTTTCATACACATGCATAGCTGCCATTTCGGTTGTTCCGTAAGGCGCACCTGCGGTCAGAGAAAGGTTTACATCGTATACCATAAATGCTCTTGACAAGGTCAGGAACAGACAAATGGTAATGGAAGACATCATCAGCGGCATGATAATGTTTTTCAGCTTTACCCAGCCGGATGCCCCGTCAATGCTGGCTGCTTCCATAACATCCTCGCTCAGTCCCATAAATCCTGCCACATAAATCAGAATCATGTAACCGGAAAGCTGCCATACCGATACTACCACCAAGGCCAGAAAAGCTTTGTTTGGTTCAGACAGCCAGGAAACTTCAAAGAAAGACCAGCCTGTGCTCTCTCCGATATTTACAAAAACTCTGGAAAATACAAACTGCCAGATATATCCCAGGACAATACCGCCGATTAAGTTCGGGGTAAAAAATCCTGCACGGAAGAAATTCTGTCCCTTAATGCCTCTGGTTAAGAGATATGCAATGGCAAAAGCCAGTACATTTACCAGAACCACAACGGCAATCACATACTTAAAGGTCAGTACCAGGGAACTCCAGAACTGTGCGTCCTTCATAACCCCTGCAAAATTTTCCAGTCCTATGAAATTCTTTACCTTAGACACACCGTTCCAGTCTGTCAGAGTCAGATATACACCATATAAAAAAGGTACAATCACTACTGCAAAGAAGCAAAACATGCCGGGTAGTGCAAACATGCAGAAGTCTTTTTTCTTATTATTTGATTTCATTCGCTCCGCCTTCTTTCTATCTTCTATTTCTGGTCAGCCCAGTATTTGTCTATAGATTTGATTAATTCCTCTCTGTCACTTCTGCCCGCCAGATATTTCTGCATGGCTGCTCCCAGTACAGACCAATGATCGTTTGGCACAATCGCAGATGCATTGAAGGTTTTGCCGTCATGTGCCTTCTGGTAAATATCTCTGCTCAACGGATCCGCCGGCTCGTACGGATTGTTCTGGAATGGTGGAATCAGGCTGCTGGTTTTTACAATCATCTGCTGTCCGATTTCACTGTATACAATCCAGTTCAGGAATTCTTTTGCCGCCGCCTGTTCCTTCTCACTGGCAATCTGTCCGTCTATCATCACCTGCTTGGAAGGAGATGCCTGAATCTTGGAATTTACAAAGTCATTTTTGTCGTTATTCATGAAATATGGAAGAAATCCGTATTCGTCCGTTTCCTCTGCTCCCGCTTCTTCCAGATTCGGCCATGCCCAGTTTCCGTTGAACCAGAAAGCAGTCTTTCCATCTGCCAAATCTATGGCCATTTCGTCATAATCCGCCCCCAGAGGGTCAGCTTTTGCCACATTGTACTCCTTCAGCACATCAAACATATCTAAAAACTGGCTCATACGGTTATATTTTGTAAGGTCCAGGCTGCCATCCTTAATCTCTTCAATCACCTTCTGTGCTCCCGCTGAGGTTCCGTCCTCTGTCTCATAAATATACTGAAGCTGGTGAGCGCCCAAAGACCAGTCCTCCTTCGCCATGGAAACCGGACGTTCCATCCCTGCGTCCGCCAGTTCTTTCAGCAATGCTTTAAAGTCATCTAAGGTCGTAATGGAATCCGGGTCAAATTCTCTTCCCAGTGTTTTCTCAATCACTGATTTGTTGTAAATAATACCTCTTCCTTCAATACAGAGAGGAAAGCTGTATACCTTTCCATTGACTTTTGTCACATAATCCTCCGCTTCGGAAATCCACTTTTCAGATGACAAATCCAAAGCTTTTTCCTCTGCCAGGGCAATGACATCTGTGGTATCCAGAATTGCCATTGTAGGCGGTGTTCCGGAGTTATACATACTTACCACCTTGGTATAAGGGGAATCTCCGTCTGTCACAGGCATAACCTCAATATGTACCCCGGCCTTTTCTTCAAACTGCGCCGCCATCTTTTCCAGCGCTGTCTGAATTTCCGCTTTGGAGTTCAGAAGAGTAATCTTGGTTCCATCCAATGAAGAATCATACTGGAAGGTGTCTGTAGAAGTATCAATAGGCACCTCCTTCTGTGTTTCGTTGGGGTCGTCCGGGTCACTGGCAAAACCAAAGGTACATCCTGTCAGTGTCGCTGCCCCCAGCACTGCGGCAAGTGCTGATGCCATCACTCTTGTCACGACTTTTTTCTTCATGATTTATTCCTCCTGTATCTTATGTAGTCGGGATTCTCCCGCTTTTTCATGCCTTTTTCAGCCGTCATATAACCGGTAAAGTAACCGGTTACTTTTGTAATTTCATACTAGCATAGAAACCTCTCTCCGTCAACGTCTTTGTGCAGTTTTTCCCCTTTTTGAAAAAACTTTGTAAAAACTGTACGATTTGCCCAAGGATTATTTGGAGACATTTTACAAAACCGGTTACTTAACCGATTCTTCCTTGTTCTTCTCCCGGACTTCTGCTATACTGTTTTTCAACGACAAATGAGTAAAGAGGCGCTTATGAAACAGAAAAAAAACGTAACTTTTGATGATATTGCAAAATATACCAACTTTTCCAAGACAACCATTTCCCGGTATTTCAACAATCCGGATTCTCTTACTTTGGAAAATCAGGAAATCATTTCAAAAGCACTGGTAGATTTAGATTATAAAGAAAACAAAGTAGCACGGATTCTCGCCAACGGACAGACCGAATTTATCGGTATTATTGTCCCCAATCTGCATAATCACTACTATTCGGAAATGCTGAATCAGATTCTGCAGACCTACGAACGTTTCGGCTATAAATTCCTTGTATTTATCGGAAATGAACATGCAGACACTGAACGGCGGTATATTCAGGAACTGATGTCCTATAAAATCGAGGGTCTGATAATCTTAAGCTTTACCATCCCCTCAAAAGAACTGGCTGATCTTCACGTTCCCATTGTCACCATTGAACGGGAAGACAAGTATGTGTGCAGTGTCAATACGGACAATTACATGGGCGGTGTGCAGGCCACCAGCCTTCTGGCCGAGCACGGCTGTGATGTGCTCATACACATCAATACACCCACTCCACCGGAAATTCCGGCCTACGGACGTATTAAAGGCTTTCAGGATATCTGCCGGGAAAAGAATCTGAAACATAAAATTATTTATAAAGATTTGGGGAATACCTATGAATCCATGCGGAAAACTTTAAGCGAAGTGTTAGACCAGTTGGAACGAGACTATCCCCATCAGAAAAAGGGCCTGTTTATTTCCAGTGATACCCACGCCAATGTATTTTTAAATCTTCTGATTCAGAGATATGGCACCATGCCCAAAGACTATTACCTTGTAGGCTTTGACGACTCTCCCATCTCTACAGAAGCTGTCCTTCCCATTAGCACCGTTGGACAGCACATTGATAAAATTGCTTTTGAAGCTGTCCGTCTTCTGGTGGAACAGATGGATGAACGGAAGAAAAGAAATCCGGTTCTTTTGGAGGAACCTATTCATAAGGTCATTACTCCTTATTTAATCCGGCGTGAAACAACAGAAAGGGATTCCTAAGAATCCCTTTCCAGTACTTCCAATGTATATTCGTGCAGCGTTTCCCTCCGAAAGTCATCCATTCGCAGCATACGGGAATAGATAATATCCACCATAACCAGTATGGGAAACTGGGGAGAAATGGCTTTGCCCTTTTCCAGATTGGCCTTTACGGCAAAAAGCATAATTTCATCACAAAAGTTCTGAAACTTTTTCTCAATATGGGAAGTCATAAGAATCACTGCCGCCCCGCACTTCTTTGCCGACTGCAAAGAATGTATCACAGCTTCTGTCCTGCCGCTGACACTGATTCCGATAGCCGCACATTCCCCATCCAAAAGCACCGAGTTCATTTTCATAATATCCACATCTGTAATGGCCTCAATGGTGACGCCGATACGCATAAAACGTAGCTTCATCTCCAGGGCAGCCAGCCCGGAACTTCCCTTTCCATACACATAAATCCGCTTTTTCTCAGAAATAATGTCCACAATCCGCCCAATCTGGTTCTCATCCATCAGCGAATAACTCTTGTTTAAAAGCTCCTGATAATCGTTGAGTACCATCTTAATCTGGTCGCTTGCAGGCTTGCGGCTCACAACCGTCCCTCCCTGCTCATAGCAGAAAATAAACTCCCGATACCCCTTATATCCGCATTTCTTTGCAAACCGTGACAGAGATGCTTCTGAAACAAACAGCCTTTTGGATACATTTTTTGACGACAAATCTAGTTTCTCTTCATTGTGAATAAAGAAATCCGCTATCGTCTTTTCCAGCGGTGTAAAATTTTCATAAATGGCCTCAATGTGAGGAACAATATTTTTTTCGTATTCTTCCATACTGCCTCCCTGTTTTCTTCTGCAAAGATTTTTGACTAATGCCTTTCTTTAAAATGGCAGAACGCTCCCAGCATACCTGCCTGATTCTGGTTCCTGGCAAATTCCAGACGGGTGTTCTGTGCCACAGAAGGTATCAGATACTTGTCCAGGCTCTTTCGGAGTCTATCCTTCAAATACTCTTTTTGAGCCATAATACCGCCGCCTAATACCACAACTTCAGGATTTACCACATAGCAGATATTGGAAATTCCCATTCCCAGTACCTCACACATTTCCTCAATGGCACGAATACAGTCCATATCCCCCTTTTTTGCATGTTCAAACACATATTTTCCATCAATGCTTTCCGGGGCTATGCGCTTGTACTCTGCCGTTTTCTTCACCAGAATACTGCTGGCGCCCATATCCTGAAACGCTCCTCCCGGCAGGTGCATATAGCCCACCTCGCAGCCGCTTCCGGAAAAACCATGGAACACCTTGCCGTCTATGAGAATGGCCCCTCCGATGCCGGTCCCCACAGTCAGGCAGACACTGATTTTACTGCCCTTTGAGGCACCGCTAAAATGCTCCGCCAGTCCTGCACAGTTTACGTCATTTTCCACCTCACAAGGCAGATGAAACCGCTCCTCCAATGTCTTTTTAATTTCTGTTCCCGTATAATGGGGAATCAGAGGCGCTGCATAAGTAATACGCCCCTTTTCACAGTCTACCATTCCCGCTGTGGACACACAGATACCCTCCGGTTTATATGTATTCAAAAACTCTTCCACAATGGCTTCTGCTTTCTTCATAATCCCCGGGCCGCCGTGCTTCTGGGCTTCCGTCGGCATTTCTCCTGTGGTAAGAAAGGTTCCGTCTTCCCTAATCATGCCGTATTTTATGGACGTACCGCCAATATCAATACAGATATATGTCTTCATGTGCCAACTCCTTACAGCTTATTTTATCTTAATCTTAAAAATTGCCTTCTTAATGGTCACCGGCTCTTTCACCTGTACAGCCGTTCTGTGTGCATCTTTTGGATAACACAGCAGGAAATCCCCTTCTGTCAGCACTACATGGCTGTTTGATTCTCCCTCCAAAGGCAGAAAATCATCTTTTTCCACAAACTCCTTTTGCTCCATATTGTCAATAAAATTTACATCAATCTGCTCCGGACCTCTGAGCATAAAATGCAAATCCAGATACTGACGGTGTGCTTCCCAGAATCTTTCCTCCGGTGTCGTTGTCTTATATTCTACAATATTTACAAACAGGTTGTCACCTTCAATTTCATGACTACCCTTTTCAAAAGCCAGCAAATCATGTTCTTTTGCATACGCAAAACATTTTAAAACTTCTTCTTCCAGATAACCGTAATCCTTTAAATCTCTGACATTTCCAAATACCATAATCCTGTTCTCCTTTTTTATCCGCGGTCAAAAATCCGCAAATCCATACTCAGCCCGGACTGTGAAATCCGGGCTGAATCCTTCCTGTATCAAATTCCTTTTATCAGTTTTTGTAAATAGTTGTAAACTCTGCAGGCTTTGATGTATCGCCTTTTACCTTTCTCCAGATAATACTTGCCGGTATACCTACTACTAAGGATACTGCAATAGAGATAATGGAGTAAGACCAAATAGATACCTTATCTGCCGGTACAAAGTATTTGATGTAAACCATAACTCCGGAAGCTGCAATAAAGGCCAGTGTTGCGCCAAAGGTATTTGCCACCTTGGTAAATGCACCCAGAATAAATGTACCGATAAGAATACCCAGTACCAGACCCATAAATCCGTTGAACCATTCGTAAGCAGATTTTACTCCACCGTTTGCCAGTACCATAGCAACTACGATAGAGAAAATACCTACAATCAGGGATACCCACTGTCCAATCTTTGTCTGCTTTTCAAAGCTGAGTTTCTTCTTAGACAGACGTTCCTGAATATCCAGTGTCCAGCTGGATGCTACAGAGTTCAGACCTGTAGACAATGTAGACTGTGCAGCTGCGTAAATGGCTGCCAGTAAAAGTCCTGTAATACCCACCGGAAGTTCAAATGCAATCCATGACGCAAAAATCTGGTCCTGCTGCGCTGCCGGCGGAAGCTGATTTCCCTGTACCTGGTAAAATACATACAAACCGGTACCAATCAGATAGAATACGGTTGCAATAAAGATAGAAAGCGCACCGTTTGCCAACATCATCTTATTTAATTTCTTTGTATCTGTTGTAGTTGTAAAACGCTGTACAATATCCTGACTGGATACATAAGAACCCATAGTGTTAAATCCTGCACCTACAATTAACAGGAATACACTGTCTTTCAAAATGTTCGCATCGAAAATCGGCTGATTTTCTGCCAGGAACTTGTGGTTTGCTGTAAACTCGTGGAAAATAGCTCCGATTCCTCCGTCAATATTGGAAATGAGGAAAATCAAACCAAAAGTTACACCAATCAGCAGTACAGAGCCCTGAATAAAGTCTGTCCACAATACGGATTTTAAACCGCCTGTATAGGAGTAAATAATAGCAATTACACCCATGATGATAATTAAAATGTTTACATTCACTCCCATGAGTTTAGAAAGTACCATACATGGCAGGTACATAATAATGGACATACGTCCAATCTGATATACAATAAACATAACGGCGCCCAGAACACGAAGTCCCTTGCTGTTGAAACGCAGTTCCAGATAATGATAAGCAGTATCAATATCCAGCTTGCTGTAAATCGGCAGGAAGAACCGAATCGTAATCGGAATTGCCAGCAGCATACCAAGCTGTGCAAACCACATAATCCAGGTTCCTGCATAAGAGTTTCCTGCCAGTGACAGGAAGGAAATCGGACTCAACAGCGTTGCAAAAATGGAAACAGAAGTTACCCACCACGGTACAGTGCCGTCTCCTTTGAAATATTCTTTTCCCTTCATTTCCTTCTTCGCGAAATGAAGTCCGGCAAACAATACTGCTGCCAGGTAAACAATTAAAATGACTAAGTCAATCACTGTAAATCCCTGCATGAATTTTCTCCCTCTTTAAACTTTTGTCTTTTAAATATCTTACAGATATTTTGCCTTGGCAGCCTTTACCATATCGGCTGCTTCCCTTGCAATCGCTTTATCTGCTTCCTGGAGATTTTCCAGCGGAAGACGAACACCGCCTAAATCCAGATTTTCGTTGATACGAAGAATTTCTTTTGCTACTGCATACATATTTGCATGGCTGGAGCACATTTTGTAGATAATTTCATTGATATCATACTGTAATTCTGTTGCTTTTTCTCTTTCACCAGCAGCAATCAGATCATTTAATTTCAGGAATAATTCCGGCATTACACCGTATGTTCCGCCGATACCTCCGTCAGCACCAATAGCACGTCCTGCCACAAACTGCTCGTCCGGACCATTAAATACCACAAATTCTCCTTTTGCAGCTTTTCCTGCTGCCTTGAACATCTGAATATCCTGTGTAGGCATGGAGGAATTCTTTACAGCTACCACTCTTGGGTTCTTCATCATTTCCGCAAACAGGCTCATAGTCAGAGCAGTTCCTGCCAACTGCGGAATATTGTAGATAACAAAGTCTGTATTCGGAGCAGCTGCGCTGATGGCATTCCAGTATGCAGCAATGGAATATTCCGGCAGGCGGAAATAAATAGGCGGAATAGACGCAATTGCATCAACCCCTACGCTTTCAGAATGTTTGGCCAGTTCCACACTGTCTTTTGTATTGTTGCATGCGACATGGTTGATAACTGTCAGTTTACCTTTTGCCACTGCCATTACATTTTCAATGATAATTTTACGTTCTTCTACTCCCTGGTAAATACATTCCCCTGAAGAACCGTTCACATAAACGCCCTTTACACCTTTGTCAATGAAATACTGTGTCAACGCACGCACACGCTCCGGACTTACATTTCCTTCCTCATCATAGCAGGCATAAAAAGCCGGAATAATTCCTTTGTACTTATCTAAGTTTCCCATGTTCTTTTCCTCCTTGACATTTTGTCTTTAAACTTTAAATTAACTTTCTGCTTTTGCCATTTCCTCTGTAAAAGACTTTGTGATTAACTGCGGACGGGTGATAATGGAGCCTACCACCACGCTGTAGCAGCCAAGTTCTACCACACGCCTTGCTTTTTCGGGGGTATTGATATTTCCTTCAGCAATTACATGATGTTTTACATTTTTCAGAATTGTGCGGATAATCTCAAAATCATTTTCCTCAATTCTGTCTCCCTTACTGTGTTCTGTATAACCCACAAGGGTTGTTCCTATAAAGTCAAAACCAAGCTCGTCTGCATGAAGTGCCTCTTCTACGGTAGAGCAATCAGCCATCAACAACTGATTCGGGTATTTTTCTCGAATGTCGTGATAAAATTCATCCAGTGTTACACCTCCCGGACGCAGTTCAATGGTGGCGTCAATGGCGATAATTTCCGGTTTGACTTCCATCAATTCATCTACTTCCTTCATGGTCGGTGTAATGTACACCTTGCTGTCTTCGTAATCACGCTTCACAATGCCAATCACCGGAAGATCCACGTTCTTTTTAATCTCCTCAATATCTTCCTTTGTGTTGGCACGGATTCCCATAGCGCCTCCTTCTTTCGCCGCTCTTGCCATTCTTCCCATAATAAAAGAGGAATGCAGCGGTTCATGTGGAAGTGCCTGACAGGATACGATTAAATGTCCCCTGAGCTGCTCTAATTTCTGTTCCATAATGCTCTCCTTTCTGCTTGCGCTTTTCTGGAACTTAGTATAACACCTCTGAAACGTTTTTCAATATTTTATAAAATTTTGAAACACTTTTCATACCATTTGTCATTTTATCCAATTTAACACTTTTTTTAAGCTGTATTTTTTAATAATCTGCACAGCACTTGAAAGTTCTTTCACTTTTTTAAGTATTCATTGAATTAATTTCTTTCAGGAATTATAATGGAAACAAACGAATTTTACATTTAAACCAAATAGAAGGAGAAGGTATCATGATTATTAAAAACGGCCTGGTCTTCCAGGAGGACGGAACTTTCCGTCAACAAGATTTATATGTAGAAAACGGCAAAATTGCCGCATCCGAAGCAGAAATAACAGATAAAACAGAAGTAGACGCTTCCGGTTTGAAAGTCATTCCCGGTCTGGTAGATGTACACAGCCACGGCGCTTTTGGCCATGATTTTTGCGACGCAGACCCCGAAGGCTTAAAAGTAATATTGCAGTATGAAAAGGAACACGGCGTTACCTCTTACTGTCCCACCTCTATGACTCTTGCAAAAGAAAAACTGCTTGATATTTTTGCAACTGCTGCTAAAATAGACGAAAGCCCGGAACTGTCCCGCATTATCGGCGTCAATATGGAAGGACCGCTGATTGATATTAAAAAGAAAGGCGCTCAGGCCGGTGATTATATCCGTGTTCCGGATGCTTCCTTTTTCCGTAAGTGCAACGAAGCGTCCGGAAATCAGATAAAACTTGTCACTCTTGCCCCAAATGTGGATAATGCCTTTGAATTTATTGAGGAAGTGAAAGACGAAGTTATGGTTTCCATTGGACATACCACAGCTAACTACGATTGTGCGAAAAAAGCTATGGACTTGGGTGCAAAACATGTCACTCATCTGTACAATGCCATGCCTCCTTTCGCCCACAGAGACCCGGGGGTTGTAGGGGCTGCCTGTGATACGCCGGACTGTATGGTAGAACTTATCTGTGATGGATTCCACATTCATCCGTCAACTATCCGCACGACTTTTAAAATGTTCGGTGAAGAAAGAGTTGTCCTTATCAGTGATTCCATGATGGCCACTGGCATGCCAAACGGCAAATATGAACTGGGAGGACAGGAAGTCACTATGAAAGACCATTTTGCCGCACTGGCTGACGGTACCTTGGCAGGCTCGGCTACCAATCTTTTCGACTGTATGAAAAATGCTATGAAGTTTGGTATTTCCGAGGCTGCTGCAATCTTTGCCGCAACCAGAAATCCTGCAAAAAGCATTGGAGTATACGATAAAGTCGGTTCTCTTACACCGGGAAAATTTGCGGATATGGTGCTGGTTGATGAAAATTATGAGATTAAACAGGTGATTTAAAAGAATACACGGATTATACTCCCCTTTATAACGAATAGAGCAAAAGAAGAAGTTGCGTTATGTTCCACACACAAACTTCTTCTTTTGTTTTTTTTACTCAGATAAAGAATCGTCTAAATCTTGTAAAATCTCCTCAATAACCTCTTCCGGCAATCCCAATCCTTCTGCGATTTCTGCCCTACTTTTTCCTCTTTGTACATGATTCTGTATCAATTCACAGAGCATATTTCTTCTCCCCTTTGCAAGTCCTTCCCTATTCCCTTCTTCCCAGGCCTCTTCCCTCTCCTGCCTCATATGCTTTTCCTGGTCATACTCAAATATACTCATGTTCTTTGCCTCCGCTCGATTCTTCTCCAGAAATTCTTTCAGTATCCCTTCCCGCACATCTTTGTTCCACCTCTCTGCATTTGTTCCTGTTTTCTGTGAATAAAAGCATTGAGATTTTCCTTTGATATGCTGTCAGATTTTCAGACACGGCAGAACGCCGCAATAGACCTATTAGAATATTGGAAATATATAATGCTTTGAGGATATTGTAGCACAGCTTCTTCCTGATTGCTACCATTTTTCCACGATTTTTATAAACTCTGTTTTTCACTTTTTTCCCACATTTGAAATTGTTCTATCAGCGCTGTCTTCTTACTTCTGCTCAATTTTTTGATACCTGCTTCCCTGCTCATGGCCTCTTGCTTCGTAGGAAATTCTTCATAATACACCAGTTCCACCGGAAGCCGCACTTTCGTATATTTTGCCCCTTTTCCTGCATTATGGCAGGCAATTCTTTTTTCCAGACAGTTTGTCCATCCCGTATAAAATGTTCCATCACTACATTTTACAATATATGTATAATTCAACTTGCCTCTTCCCTTCTGCTTTTCTGTAAAACTATGTAGCGGACGCCTCATCTGCTCCGCAAAGCCAAACAGGACGCCCTCTATATAAAGCTGCCGATTAAGAAGTATTTCAACCATACTTGAGGCTGTGCCTCTCAAAATAAAGACTGTAGGAATATAAATCGGCTGCGAATTATCTTTCGCATACTTTATTATACTCTCCCGGGTGGTATTTGTGAATGATTTCTGCCCCAAAAGACAGCCAATCTCCCAATTGGCTGTCTTCCATTCACGGCAAATATTCCATTGGATCCAAAGGTACTCCGTCCTTGCTGAGTGCAAAGTAAAGATTTGCGCCTTCTTTCGTATAATATTTCGTAGGCTCATTAATATATCCGAGAGCTGCTCCCGCTGTCACATATTCTTCTGCCTGAAACGGCACATCTTTCAACTGTCCATATACAGCCTGATAGCCATTTCCCATATCTACTGTCACCGTTGTGCCCGTTTCCTCATTTTCCGTCACAGATACAATTTTTCCGTTGGCCACTGCTGCCACCGGAGAACCTACCTCAGCTGAAATTGCTACAGCCGGATTCAGTTTATACACATTTAAAGTAGGAAAATACACCGTATTGTCCATATTATAATCCAACACAACCTGTCCGTTTACCGGCCACTCCATAAGGGAGCTTTCCGTAAAGTTCACATCCGGCGCTGCTGCCACTCCGGCCTGGTTCTGTGCCTCTGCTGCCGCATCCTCTGCTGCCTGTACTTCTGTATCAGCAATTTCCTCTTCCGGTGTTTTCTCTTCTTCCACTGCTTTTGTTCCTTCTACATCAGAAGTATTTGCATCTTCCGTTTCCTCTTCTTCCCTCTCTTCTGTCTTTATTGCCTCGTCAACAGAATCCTTCTCGTCCTCTTTAACAAATTCTTTCTCATTCGGCGTGCTCTTACTCCCGGACTGATACACAGCCACACAGGTAACTACCAGTGTCAGTGCCAATAACCCTCCCAGGGCTGCACGAATTTTCCCTTTTTTACTCATATTCTTCACCTCTGCCTATAATTGGAACACTTCTGCCCCTTTTCTTGATTTCAATTATAGGATTGCCGGAATATGAAAACTTATACATACAAAACCATAGCTTTCCCCACGCTTTCATGATAAAATATTTTTATCACTATTTGTTCATATCCAAAGGAGATTTCTATGAAACCGTTAATCAGCTTTGCGAAAAAGCGTTTTGGGCGGAAACACCACCTGAAAAAATTCTTCATGGGATACAGTTTCATGATTGTTTTTTTATTCCTTTTCGCCATTTTCCTTTTATGGAAATTCAACGCCGCTTACACTTCACTGATTACAGAAGATAAAAAAGAACTGCTTGTGAACAAAGCACAGGAAAGTGCCTTTTACATCAAAAACTTTTACCTGACACGGGTAAACGGTCTGCAGAACCTGGCAGATTCTTTCCCGGATTCTTTTTCAACCACAGATTCTGCCTCTTTAGAAAAACTGTATACGGCTAACTCCATGGATTTGTTTGACCATATGGGCATAGCCGATGTGAACGGAAACGCCATAGACAGCGAAGACCGCCATTTGAATATTTCTGAACGGGACTATTTTATACAGGCACTCTCCGGTCAGATTGCAGTTTCAGAAGTCATAGATTCTATGGCAGAACCCGGCATTCAGGTACAGATAATGGCAGCTCCCGTTCGCACGAAAGACAACACGATTGCCGGTATTGTATACGGCATAACCGATAAAGACTCCATTTCTGCAATTTTAAATACCGCAGATAACATGGACGCTTACCTGCAGATTGTAGATTCCAACGGTAACTACATCACCAGCCACAAAAATTCCAACGCTGTGATGAATAACAAAAATGTGTGGAAAGAAATGGAAAACTATACCTTTCTCAAAAGCAGTCGCCAGGAAATTATGGAAAATATACAGAATAACAAAAGTGGTTATTTTGAATTTTCCGTTGACGGAGACATCCGGTTGTCCTACTATGTTCCTCTGGACATCAATAACTGGCATTTATACTCAACCATACGACAGACACCGATTCTTACAGAAAGCCGCAAGGTACAAAATATGGTAAACCAGATGTTTTTCTGGATTTCCGCCCTTCTGGCCCTCATATTGGTACTGGTTCTCTGCATGCAGGAAAGAATAAGAGCCAGAATCCTGTTTGAACACGACGAAGCTATAAAAAATGAACACATGCTGCGAATTGCCATTGAATATTCCAAAACCATGGTGTTTGAATACAAGGCCAGAGAAGACATTCTGAATATGCATGGTTCTCTTCCCGATTCCAACCTGCATCCCTGCCGGATAGAAAATGCACTGGAAACACTGGGGACCTCAGGAATTATGAAGGACTCCTCCCTAAAAGACTTCCACCAACTGATTCAGGAAGTAAAAGACCAGGGATTCAGCAGAAAAATCATGAAATTTCATCTGAAAAACGGAGATTTCTGGTTTCGGGTAATTGCCAAACAAACAGATTCTGCCTATGACACGGAGCAGCGAACCGTAGGACTTCTGGAGGATGTGACGGAAAACATGATACAGAAACAGGAAATTCAGCTGCAGAACCAGCTGCAAAAGGCTTTGTTTGAAAAAGCCAGGAGCAGCGCCAAATTCCAGTTGAAAAAGAATCAGATTCTGGAAATCAACCAGGAAAAACTTTCGGAATTTCTGTCCTTTGAAAGCTACAAAGAAAAATATATCTTTCCATTTGTGTCCGAAGACTATCTGGAAATCATGCGTCATTTTCTGCACCGGGAATACCTGGCAGAAGAACTAAACACCGCAAACAGAAAAATTCGGACAGAATTTCTGTTCATACAGGACACACAGCTTCTTTGGACTTCCTGCGAAGTCTATAAACTGGAATTAAACAAGGCCCAGGACACCTATCTTCTGTTATTAAATGACATTGATACAGAAAAACGGCAGGAACTGGAGCTCAGGGAAAGGGCAGAGCGTGACGGCCTCACCGGACTTTACAATGCCAGAACAGCCAAAATGAAAATCAATCAGCTGCTGGCGGACAAAACCGCTCCCGAAAACGGGCTCTTTCTCATTCTGGATTTGGATAATTTCAAGCAGATTAACGATACCTTCGGACATCTTTACGGTGACCGGATTTTAAACGATACCGCACAGATTCTTCAGAAACATTTTCGCAAAACTGATATCATTGCCCGGCTTGGCGGTGATGAGTTTACCGCATATCTGCCAGGCGCGCACAATTTCGAGCATATGGCTCCTATTTTCGATCATTTAGTTATGCAGCTTCACCGAACCTGTGAAGAAAACGGCAAAAAGGTAACGATTTCCGCTTCCATTGGCATTGCCTCTGTACCGGAACACGGAACCTGCTTCGAACAGCTTTATTTCCAGGCAGACCATGCTCTGTATCAGGTAAAAGAAACGCAGAAAAACGGTTGGAAAGCACAACCATAATATACATACGGAGGTTCTCACATATGAAAAAATACTTTTTCTTTCTTTTTATGGCAGTCCTGCTGCTTTTTGACGGATTTGTCCTGATTCACTTTTATCAGACCACAGCCGCTCCCCGCTCCTACTACATCTGTTTCTGGGCAGCCCTGGCCATCACCCTGCTCTTTGTACTGTACTGGATTTTCCTGCGAAACAGACTGAAAAGTGCTGTAAAGCATTACATTCCATTTGTATGCAGTCTGGCTGTCCTGCTGCTCAGCGGGCTTTCCCTTTACAGCGGAATCCGAGATTTTGCAGCAAAATCCAACCCACGGCAGACAACCCTCACGCAAATACAGTTTTTCAAAAATAAGCACACCCTGTTTGGTATTTCTCTGGGATATACTTATTCCATGGAAGGTATTGATTTAAATGAGAAGACTGTGCGGGTAGCTGTTACAGAAAAAGAATTTGACACATATTCCTACTTTCAGCCAGAGGGAAGTCTGGACACGGACAGCAGAGAAATCAGTTATAAATACTCCGAAGACTCCAAATTCATTGTCCAATATCTGCCTGTATCCAAAAAAGCTGTATCTGTGCTGGAAACCACGCCCTCTCCGCTGGCCTACCAAAGTAATGATTCCGATGAACTTCATGCAGAAATCACCTCTATTTTAGATAGCTGCACCATAGAAGCCAAAGTCACCAGTAACGGCAGCTACGACGGTTTCCATATGAAAAAAGGAGACACGGTCACCATCAAAAGTGACATGACAATTTTGTATCCCTACAATGTACAGGAATTTTACGAATTTAAAGAAGGAGACTCCATTTACTGCAATGTCGAAAGCATTGAAGACGGCGATACGCCTGTTGTACACACCTCTGTTCTGAACCTGGAGACAGATAATAAAAAGTAAATCTGCATTCAAAAAACCGGTAACGCACCTCAAAACGCCTTACCGGTTTTTTTATACCATGAAATCTCGAGTTCCGGAAAAAAATACAGCAGAATTTCTCTGTAACTCTTCCCCTCCAGTGCCATTTGCTGCGCCGTATACTGGCTCATTCCCAATCCGTGTCCCGCACCTTTGCACAGAAACCGTACTTCTTCCTCTGTTTTCTGTATGGTAAAACAGGAAGACGGCAGTTGAAGCAATTCTCTCACCTTTTCCCCCTGGAAGACCTGATTTCCAATCTGTACTTCCATGGCATATCCTGCCCCGTCCGCAGACTTCACTTCCACGGTTCCCTCCCCCATCTGAAATCCCGGATACACACTCTTTAACTGTTTCTCCAGTTCCTTCTGTGAAAAGTAACAGCCCTCTACATACAGAGGACTGTCTATATCTTTGGCGGTTTCCACAGATGGTATGTAAGAAAATGCTTCTCCCAGAACTTCCTTTCCCTCTCTGGTTTTTCCCCCACTTAACGCATGATACGGCAGTTCCCGGACCTCCCCGTCTTTTTCCAATATCTGACCTTCTGTCTCCCGGGCTGCCTTTTGAAAAATCTCATATTTTTTCAGCATTTTACTGTCCATTTGTTGCTTTTTTATATACCTGGCAGCTTCCTGTATCATTTCTTCCTGCTTGTCTGGATTGGCATACAGGTTTGTTCTGGCCAGAACGACCTGAGCTCGAATTGCTTCTTGTTCATATGCCCAGGAAATTTGGGATGCCGCCACAGATGCCGTATAAGCCTCTATATCCGGCTTTTTGCTTAAAGGGCATGCCGTCCGCCCCAGAAGTACCACAGTAAGCATCCAGGGCAGTACAGGAAACAGCACTGCCATTAAAATACACGAGTCCTTTTCTCTGCTCATACTATGACAAACTCCTGTATTTTCCTCACTGTTATCCTATGCCTGCCCTGTCATGTCCTATCCCTTTTTTACTACAAATGCCGGTATGGGAGGGTTATTTTCCCGGTTATAATAATGGTTTACAATTACAATATACTTCCGACTGTCCAACTTTCTCAGAAAGTCCAGTATCTGGTTCTTTTCCTCAAATCCCGTATCCCCTCCGCTGTAAATACAAAGCGCCATAACACCGCCCGGTTTCAGCAGACGCATTCCTGTTTCCACTGCCTGTACACTGGTGTCTGCCTTTGTGGCCAGTTCATGGTCCCCTCCCGGAAGATATCCGAAATTAAAATAAATGCCGTCCACAGAATCCGGCTTCACATACTGTTCCATCTGGGTATGGCTGTCCAAAATCAATTCTGCCTTTGCCAAAAGCCCATGCTTTTCCAGCCGCTCTTTTGTAGCTTTTAAAGCCTGCTCCTGAATATCAAAAGCCCATACTTTGCCAGTCTCTCCTGCCATTTCACACAAAAACTGTGTATCATAGCCATTTCCCATGGTAGCGTCAATATAAACACCGCCCGGTGTGACCTGAAGCTTAAATAATTCATGACTCCATGCTGTAATCTGATATGATTTCATGTCTATTGCTCACTTGCTTCCAGTGCCTGTTCCAGGTCTGCCAAAATGTCATCAATATGCTCAATTCCTACAGACAGGCGAATCATTCCCGGAGACACGCCTGCTGCCACAAGCTGTTCGTCATTTAACTGTCTGTGCGTATGGCTGGCCGGATGCAGTACACTGGTTTTGGCATCTGCCACATGAGTGACAATAGACGCCAGCTTCAGGCTGTCCATAAATTTTACCGCTGCCTCTCTGCCTGCTTTTAATTCAAAGGAAATGACACCGCAGGTTCCCTTTGGCATGTATTTCTGTGCCAGTTCATAATATTTGTCTCCCGGAAGTCCCGGATAATTCACCTTGCCAACCAGCGGATGTGCTTCCAGATATTCTGCTGTTTTCTGGGCATTGTAGCAATGTCTTTCCACTCTTAATACCAGAGATTCCAGTCCCAGATTCAAAATAAAACAGTTCATTGGAGAAGGAATAGAACCCAAATCTCTCATAAGCTGGGCATTAATTTTTGTAATATACGCCGCTTTTCCAAACTGTTTTGTATATACAACGCCATGGTAAGATTCATCCGGCTGTGTCAGTCCGGGGAATTTTTCTGCATGGGCTTCCCAGTCAAAGTTTCCGCTGTCTACAATAGCGCCGCCTACCTGCGCTGCATGCCCATCCATATATTTTGTGGTAGAGTGTGTCACAATATCCGCTCCCCATTGAAACGGATGACAGTTCACCGGTGTTGCAAACGTATTATCCACAATCAGAGGAACACCGTGGCTGTGTGCCAGATTTGCCATTTTTTCAATATCCAGCACCACCAGAGACGGATTGGCAATCGTTTCGGCAACCACAGCTTTGGTGTTTGGACGAAAGGCCTTGTCTAACTCTTCTGCCGGTGCATCCACATCTACAAAAGTACATTCGATTCCCATCTTCTTTGCTGTAACACCCAACACATTCAAAGTCCCGCCATAAATCGCAGACGCGCAGATAACATGGTCTCCGGCTTCGCAGATGTTAAATACAGCATAGAAGTTCGCTGCCTGTCCGGAAGACGTCAGCACAGCCGCTACGCCGCCTTCCAAATCTGCAATCTTTGCCGCAACCAAATCATTGGTCGGATTCTGACAGCGGGTATAAAAATATCCGTTATCTTTTAAATCAAACAATCTGCCCATTTCCTCTGTGGTATCGTACTTAAACGTAGTACTCTGGTAAATAGGCATCATTCTGGGCTCACCCTTTTTCGGTTTCCAGCCAGACTGGATACATTTTGTCTCAATATGATATTCTCTGTTCATTTTTCCTCTCCTGCTCTTAAAATTTTATTTTACTATGAGTTTCTGCCCCAGCATCACCATAGCCAGACAAATTCCCACACTAAGCACCATATAAACTGCTGCAGTTCCTGTTTTCCCCTGCTTCATCAGAGAAGAGCTCTCCAAAGCAAAGGTAGAAAACGTTGTAAAACCTCCGCAGACTCCGGTTTTTAAAAACAATACCAGATGACTGTCTCCCCATCCGTTCTTTGCTGCTGCCGCCGTCACAAGGCCTATGACAAAAGCCCCTATAGCATTGATGCACAAAGTTATCCAGGGAAATCCCGACTTATCCTGCAAAGGAATCATCCCCATCAGATATCTGCAAATCGCTCCTGCAAACCCGCCGATTCCTACAAATAAACAATTCAGCATGTTTTTCGCCTCTTATCTTCTGTAATATTTCTGTCCTATCAGGATAATTCCCACAAAGAGCGCAATCCCAACTCCCAGAATCACCAGCGTTACCTCCTGGCTTATCTGAAATTTCACAGACATTCCCACCAGTGCCAGCATATCCAGTCCGATAACACAGACAGCCCCGCCGATAGTTGCCATAAATTTTCTTTCATTCTCCGGTGATACCCCGCTTCCAAATCTCTCCCTAATCATGGAAGACTTTCCTTTCAAGGCCAGAAAAATCCCTCCTGCCAGAATCAGAATACCCAGAGCCACCATAATTTTTTCACTTGAATTCATATTGCTCTCCCTTTGTCTCTTTATAATTTTTATAGAATTTTCTAAATACAATCGCAAACCATATAGGAAGCACCGTTCCCTTCAATACGCAGGAAATACTCAATGCCCACCATACTCCGTTGAGTCCCAGGGCGGTTGCGGAAAGCAGTATAGCTGTAGGAATTCGCAGGGTGTTAAATACAATTCCCGTCACAGAAGGCGGAACCGTCCTTCCCATACCTTGAAATGCCCCGGTTGCAGCGCCCTCCAGGCACATAAAAATTTCACTAATTCCTATAATTCTAAGATAATCTACTCCCATAGGAATAACCTCTTCTTCCGTAATGAATATACGAAAGAAAAATTCGGGAAATACCAGCAACAAAAAGCTGGTAATTGCACCCCAGACCGCCATAATTATCATGGACGTATGATAGCCTTTCCGAATTCTCTCTACTTTGCCTGCCCCATAGTTCTGGGCAATAAATGCGTTGACTGCCGTAGAAAAGCCACCTGCCATCATCCAGGAAATGGATTCTATCTGACTTCCTACCTTCTGCACGGCAACAGCCGCATCTCCCCAGCCTGCAATCAGACGGGCAATTACCATGGAAATTGCAGAAAACAGGGAATCCTGAATGGCCGGAGGAAATCCGATTTTTACCATTTCTCTAATGTATTCCTTTTTTGTTCTCACAAATAAATGCAGATTCGCAAAAATAACCGGCTCCTGCCATACCGCCCGCAAGTACAGGATAAACACAATGACCTGGGCCAGTACCGTGGCAATAGCCGCCCCAGCTACTTCCATACGCGGAATCGGTCCCACTCCAAATATCAATACCGGATCCAGTACCAGGTTAATCAAAAGCCCTATGGTCGTGACCCGAAATGTCGTAACTGTATTTCCCATAGCTGCCAGAATTCCTCCCAATACCTGGTCCAGGAAGGAAAATACTACCAGACCGCATACAATCATCAAATACACTCTGGCGTCCCACACAACTTTCGGACTGTTCAACTGAAAAAAGGCAATCAACTGTCTGTTCAAAAGCACACTGATAATGCCGTACAAAATTCCCAGAAACGCCCCCATCCGCAGCGCACCTCTGGCATATTCAGCCGCTGTTTCCCTGTCTCCTGCTCCCAGTTTATGCCCTACCGCCACCTGACCGCCGATTCTGGGTACCGTAGTCACACCATTCGCCAGCCACATAAACATGCCTGCCGCGCCCACTGCTGCTACCGCACCGCTGCCCAGCCGGCCAATCCATATCATGTCCACCAGATTATACCCCATCTGTATGAAAGAAGTCCCCATAATAGGAAACGCCAGTCTGGCTAAGGTTCCTGCTATGGGGCCATTTAACAAATCTATTTTCTTTTTCATAATTGCTCCATTTTCCCTAAAAACTACACTATTAAAACCTCTTTTTATATAGTTTATCAGACTGTCAACACTTGTGTAAACACTTATTTTCAAATCCTCTTCTTTTCTTTGTTTCCCACCTGTGGTAATCTTATCTTAAAGTATTTTTTGAAGGAGTTTAACGCTATGAAAGAAAAAATTTATACTATCCCTCTCATGGACGCATTTCGCGCACAGGACGAATGTCCTTTCTGTTTTATTGAACGAAATCTGGAACAGCATGCCATGGATTTTGTCCTTGGTTCCGGCGCTTCCTACATGGAAGACGATGTCCGTGCAGAGACAGACAAAATAGGCTTTTGCCGAACCCATTATAAAAAAATGTTCGACTACGGCAACCGTCTGGGAACAGGCCTGATTCTCACCACACATTTCAAAAAGAAAAACGAAGAACTGAAACAGCAGATAAAAATATTTTCTCCTGCCAAAGCCTCTGTCCTGGGGCATTTTAAGAAAACAAAGGTAGATGCGGAAAATCCCCGTACAAACATCGGCGCCTGGGTAAAGGAGCAAACCGCATCCTGTTACATCTGTGACTATTATAAAAATACCTACAACCGCTACCTGGATACGTTCTTTGAGCTCTACCGGAAAAGCCCGGAATTTCAGGAACTCTTAAAAAACAGCAAAGGCTTTTGTATCCCTCACTTTGCAGATTTGGTGGAAACCGGAGACACACTGCTGTCTGACAAAGAAAAGCAATCCTTTTATGGATACCTCTTCCCCCTTATGGAACATAATCTCCAACGCGTAACCGAAGACCTGGAATGGTTCTGTGACAAATTCGATTATAAAAACAAAGACGCAGACTGGAAAAACTCCAGAGACGCCATTCAGCGCGGTATGCAGAAGGCTGCCGGCGGTTATCCTGCCGATCCGGTCTATAAAGCAGAAAAATAAGAAAATCAAAAGCATTTATAAAAAAAGAATAAATCAGAAATTGTCTTTTTCATTTTTCTTTTAGTTTTTTGTCATAAATTGTCCTTATTTACATAGTATAGTATTACTTGTAAAAGCCAATAAGACTTTTTTCAAAATCTTTTTCTTTTCATATTACTGGCAATGAGTTGCCAGTAACTCCTTCTTTTTTATGAAATAAAACAGGAGCAGGAATCTATCCCCCTCGGATTCCTGCTCCTGTTCTTTTTGTGCTATTTTTTCTTATAAACACATCCCCATTTTTTTCTTTTATTAACATTTCTTTTAGGATTTCATCACAGTTTTATCACATTTACCCTGTATAGTATTACTTGTAAAAGCCGATAAGACTTTTTCAAAAATCTTTTTCTTTTTCATATGCCGGTATGAAAACCGGCTCTCCTTCTTTTTAATATTTATAATATTAAAAAAGAGACCAGAATCAACCTTCCCCCCTCATTGATTCTGGTTTCTTTTTTATTTCTTTTCCTTTCCGTATTTATACCCTCTTTTCTGATTCGTGCATAGTATAGAATTGTAACCATTCATATTCCAAAAAGAAAGGAATCCATTATGGAAAACAAAGAAAGCAAGACCTGTTATCCCAAACAGCACAATCACGAAATTACGGGAAGTACCCGCATCTCTGGATGTTGTGAGTATGCCCACAATCATAGATTTGCAACCGTCTCAGGCGACGCCATTCCCTGTGATGGAAGTCACGTTCACGAAGTAAAATTTACTACTGATTCCTGTAACGGACATCACCACGAATTTTGCGGTACAACGGGCAAGGCCATTGACGTGGGATGTGGAAAGCATGTCCACCTCTTAAAAGGCTGTACCACCTACGACGCCAACCACAAACACGAATTTATTGTCTCCACAGACATTGAAAATCCTGTTTGTGAATAACACAAGGCCTGGGGCTGCCCAAAACGAATGTTTTGTACGGCAGCCCTAAAGGGCTGAATATCGACCATGCGATGGATTCCCTTGCTAATATCCTCACAATACAGTTCTCTTTCTGTTTTTTTGTGGATAACTCCACATATTTTAACATCTTATGTGGAAACTCCTAGACATTTCTATAAGGATTCTCTCAGTTTTCTGTTCCATTCTATTCAGCAAAAAAAGAAGCCCAAACCCTCATAATAAGGATTTGAGCTGTTTTCATTTAGTGAAGCATCGGGGATTCGAACCCCGGACAACTTGATTAAAAGTCAAGTGCTCTACCGACTGAGCTAATGCTCCATGGAAAATGCCCAGAGCCGGAATCGAACCAGCGACACGAGGATTTTCAGTCCTCTGCTCTACCAACTGAGCTATCTGGGCATAGTAGCGGGGACAGGATTTGAACCTGTGACCTTCGGGTTATGAGCCCGACGAGCTTCCAGACTGCTCCACCCCGCGATAATATCTAAGCCGATGATCGGACTCGAACCGATAACCTGCTGATTACAAATCAGCTGCTCTGCCAATTGAGCCACATCGGCGTGATGTGGTATTCAATTTTAAATGGGCGATGGTGGATTCGAACCACCGAAGGCGTTGCCAGCAGATTTACAGTCTGTCCCCTTTGGCCACTCGGGAAATCGCCCTTATTTTATTTTAAGAATAAATGGGACCTATAGGGCTCGAACCTATGACCCTCTGCTTGTAAGGCAGATGCTCTCCCAGCTGAGCTAAGATCCCATAAATCTTGTCGCTTTCTTTCGAAAGCAAACGACCCAGAAGAGACTCGAACTCTCGACCTCCGCCGTGACAGGGCGGCGCTCTAACCAACTGAGCCACTGGGCCATTCTTGAAGATATGTAT
>NZ_JBBKBX010000009.1:0-134432 GCF_037890365.1 Blautia sp. HCN-20427
TAGACAGTTCAACAAAACCACCCTGCATTCACCCAGCAAGGTGGTTTTCTCATCTTCAGTCCCTATCTCTTATCCCGCAAAAGTACATCATGCGCCCCGCCTTCTACAATACTGGTAGCGGAAACCAGTGTGATTTTTGCCTTTTCCTGCAATTCCGGTATGGTCAGCGCCCCGCAGTTGCACATGGTAGAGCGCACTTTGCTGAGCGTCAGCCCCACATTGTCCTTCAAACTTCCCGCATAGGGCACCAGCGAATCCACCCCTTCCTCAAAGGACAGCTTCTTATCTCCTCCCATATCATACCGCTGCCAGTTTCTGGCTCTTGCACTTCCCTCACCCCAGTACTCTTTCATATAGCTTCCGTTAATGTTCACCTTTTTCGTAGGACTTTCATCAAATCTGGCAAAATATCTTCCCAGCATAATGAAATCCGCCCCCATAGCCAGTGCAAGGGTAATGTGGTAATCATGGACAATACCGCCGTCCGAGCAAATCGGCACATAGATTCCCGTCTCCTTATAATATGCATCCCTGGCTTTGGCTACATCAATGAGGGCGGTAGCCTGTCCTCTTCCGATTCCCTTCTGCTCACGGGTAATACAGATAGCGCCGCCGCCGATACCTACCTTTACAAAATCTGCTCCGGCCTCTGCCAGAAAACGGAAACCTTCTCCGTCTACGACATTTCCGGCACCTACTTTTACTGTATCTCCGTAGTTTTCCCGGATATAGTCTATGGTCAGCTTCTGCCACTCCGAAAAGCCTTCGGAGCTGTCAATACACAGCGCATCTGCCCCGGCTTCCAAAAGCGCCGGAACCCGTTCCCGGTAATCCCTGGTGTTAATTCCCGCACCCACCATGTACCGCTTGGAACTGTCAATCAATTCATTCTCGTTTTTCTTGTGGGTATCATAATCTTTTCGGAATACCAGATACACCAGTTCCTGATTTTTATTTACCAGAGGCAGACAGTTAATTTTATGCTCCCAGATTATGTCATTGGCCGCTTTTAAGGTGGTCTCCTCTCCTGCATATACCAGACTTTCCAGCTTTGTCATAAATTCTGACACTTTTGTATCCGGCGACATTCTGCTGATACGGTAGTCCTTATTCGTTACAATCCCCAGCAGCTTTCCGTTTGCCTGACCGTTTTCTGTAACCGCTACAGTAGAATGTCCGGTTTTCTCTGTAATATCCAACACGTTCTGCAGCGTCATTTCCGGAGATACATTGGAGTCACTCACCACAAAACCGGCCCGGTAGCGTTTCACTTTCCGAATCATCTCTGCCTGCTTTTCTATGGGCTGGGAACCATAGATAAAGGACATACCGCCCTCCTGGGCCAATGCAATAGCCAGATTATCATCCGAAACAGACTGCATAATGGCAGATACCATAGGAATGTTAACGGACAATGCCGGTTCTTCCCCTTTTTTAAACTTTATCAGAGGTGTTTTCAGGCTTACCTTTGACGGAATGCAGGCTGATGAAGAGTATCCCGGTACCAGAAGATACTCGCTAAAGGTTCTTGACGGTTCTTCATAATAAAATGCCATAGTTCTTCCTCCTTGGCTTCTCACTGTAAATTTTCTTTATTTTACCACAAAATGCACAAAAAGAAAAACAGGAAAAAGAACTTTTCTGTTAAATATTCTTTCAACGACTCTTATGACAGACGCGTAATCAATTCCGGCAGTTCTGCCAGATTGCGAATCACATAATCTGCCCCGGCCTCCCGATAGATTCTTTCCACTTTCGCACACTGCATAATCTTCTCTTCTTTGGAAAATTTTTCGTATTCTTCTTCTGTCAGACCCATCTCTGAACTGCCTTCCAGAACACCTACAGAAAGCACGCCGGCATGTTTTCCCTCTTTGATATCGGATACCGTATCTCCCACCTTCACGACACCTGCCGCAGAACTGCACTTTAACACTTCCATATTTTTAAATATCATAAAGGGATATGGACGTCCCGCATGCCCCACAGAGTCCGGGCTGAACCAGGCATCCGGTTCATATCCCGCATTTTTCGCTTCTCTTGTGACAATTTCCATCATCTTATCCGTGTATCCGGTGGTCGAACCGATTTTCACTCCCATTTCCCGAAGTTTTTTCACCGTTTCCAGCACATATGGCTTGGGTTCTGCAAATTGGTCCAGAATCCCCAGAAGTTTTTCCTCAAAAAGTCCATAAAGGCTGTCAATGTCTTCTTCTGTCACTTCATGCCCGTATTTTTCCAACCAAAGCCTGTGAATTCGTTCCATGGAAAGCATGGTTTTAATGTGATCTCTTTTCAGCATTCCCATGGGTTTCCGCACTTCCTCCATAGTCGGTTCAATACCGAAGTGTTTAAAGACTTCCACAAAAGCCTGCACCGGTGCAAAACATCCAAAGTCTACCGTAGTTCCTGCCCAGTCAAAAATTACCGCTTCTATTTTTCCCATTTTATCTGCCCTCCAGAAAGTCTTTCATAATGCTGCATACTTTTTCAATATCCTCTTCGTAAATTTCCCCGATATTTCCAATGCGGAAAGTATCTGCCTCTGTGACCTTTCCCGGATAAATAGCATAACCTCTCTCTTTGATATACTCGTACATCTCCTGAAAAGCAAAAGCGTGATTCTTCGGATACAAAAAAGTAGTAATAATCGGTCCCTGATGTTCGTCTTCAATATAAGTTTCCATGCCCATTTCTTTCATGCGCTGAATCAGCAGCCGGTTGTTGTCAGAATACCGTTTGCTTCTGGCTGCGATTCCACCCTCTTCCAGAATTTCATCTAAGGCTTTTGAGAAAGCCAGCACCACATGGGTAGGGGAGGTAAATCTCCACTTTCCATCCTTATTCATAGTTTTCCACTGATCATACAAATCCAGAGAAAGACTTCTGGCTTTGCCCTCACTTTCTATTAACTTCTGCTTGCGGGCAATGATAAAGGAGAATCCCGGTACGCCCTGAATACACTTGTTGGCGCTGCTCACCAGAAAATCAATGCCCCAGTCTTGAACCGGAATATCCACACCGCCAAAACTGCTCATGGCATCTACAATAAACGTACGTCCCTTTTCTTTCACAACCTTTCCCACTGCTTCAATATCGTTCAGAATCCCGGAGGTCGTTTCACTGTGTACCATGGAAACATGGGTAATATCCGGGTCTTTTTCCAGAATTTCCGCTATTTTTGCAGCGCTTGGAATCTTATTATATACCTCGCGGTACATCACATAGGAAATCTGAGCATGCTCAGCGATATCTTCCATACGCTCTCCATAGGCGCCATTTGCCACAATCAGCAGTTTCTCCTGCTCACCCATAACACTGGTAAGCACAGACTCCACACCAAAAGTTCCGCTTCCCTGCATCAATACCACGGTGTAGTCCTCATCTGTCACATGAGCCAGCTCCAGAAGCTGTCTTCTGATTTTCAGGGTAATGGCTTTATAATCATCATCCCAGGTACAATGGTCAAACATCATTTCTTTTCTCACAGTTTCTGTGGTGGTCAGCGGTCCCGGTGTTAATAATTTATAATTTTTCATGATTCTTTTTCTCCTTTTATCTCTTTCTATATCCTTTTTTATTTACATCTTTCTGATAATTTCTGATGTTGTTCCAACAGGTCCACAGTCAATGGCTCCGGAAATACTTTCGGGTAGGCCGATTGATTTGCGGCGTCCTGAACTTCTCCCTCATATACGGCAAGGGGATAGGTTTTCTGCAGTTTAGTTCTGCCTTTTTCGATTATGCACTGTGCCATTTCCATAGCCAGTTTCTTTCTCGGTGTTTCTCTGTCCAAAACAGCCACCGATTCCGTGAGAGAAAAGTTTCCCTCTTGCGGGTCTACATAGTCCACCGGCAGCCCTTCTTCCTTGTCTGCCACAGCCTGATGACGCAGGCCAAATCCCACCGCCACTTCTCCTGCCCGGACTTTCTTAAGGGGGCCGGAACCGGAATCTTCTATGTGCGGTCCTGCATTTTCGTAAATTTTTGTCAGCACTTCTTCGGCGCCGTCTTCTCCATAGGCATCTACCAAAGCCTGTACCATAAGCCAGGCCGTAGAAGAGGAGGATAAATCGGTTACAGAAATCATATCCCGGTACACAGGGTCTGCTAAATCTTTCAGAGAGTTTGGCATGGAAAGACCTGCCTCCTGCAGCACCCGGGTATTGATAAGAATAGCGCCCTCCTGGGCGGTAATGGGCTGACACCAGGCAGAAACGTCCGACAATGTCTGTTTCCCAAAATCCAGGTCAGAAAACATATGGTGCTGTTCCTGGGCGCTGTCAATGTAAAAGGTACTCATGGTAATCATATCTGCTTCCATATTTTCTCCTTCTGCCAGCAGTTTTCCTCCCAGTTCGGAAGTACCAAAAGACTGCAGAATGTATTTTCCCTGATATCCGTTTTCGTCCAGGGTATTTTTCATAGCCGTAATGGCCTCATCATCCGCATTGGAATAAATCACAACCAGGTCGCTGTTTCTGCCCCCGCTTACCAAAGATACTCCGGAAAATACCAGCACCAGGGCCAGTCCTGCTGCTGCCGCTCTTCTGGCAATGCGGACTCCTGCTTTATCCGTCTTCCGCTCCCGTCTGGCCAGATGTTGGAATATAAGCTTGCACACCAGATTGGTAGCCAGCAGCAATATGGACAATACAAAAATTTCATTGTATTTGTTATAATACTACAGCTGCTTGATTTTCGTGGTAATCACCATGGTTCTGGCCCCTGCCAGGAAAATCACAGCACTGATGGTTACCATTGCATTGATAAAATAATAGCTGAACACCTCAATAATGGTGGAAAGAGCATTGGGCGTCACAATCCGCACAATGGTTTTCAGCCAGTTGTCTCCCATAAGCATGGCAGTAGTTTCCCAGGAGGCATTCATCTTTGCCAGGGATTCCTTCATCATAAGATACGGAGTTGAAAAAAAATGAATCACATTGCACAGTACCAGAATCGCAAAAGTGCTCTGCAGTCCGGTTCCCGAAAAGGCAAAGAGAAAGGCAAGACCAAGCACCATTCCCGGAATGGTATTCGTCACCAGCGCAATTCCCTCAATGACATTTTTCAGCGCCCTGGACACCTTGCTTCTGGCTGTCACCAGAGCACTTCCATATGCAGTCAGCGTTCCAAACACTGCGGTAAAAAAAGCGGTGTAAAGAGAATTCAGATACACGTTCAAAAGTTCAGAATCTCCAAACACATTTTTTACATTCTCCAGAGTAAATCCCAATTCATAAGGCCACTGCTTTACAAAAGGCACTACAAAAATAACGAGGAAAATCATCAAAACCCCCAGACAGATAAAACTGCCCAGACCTGCGCAAACGATATCTCTGCCCCTGTTTTTCCGGATTTCAATATTGGAAATCTTGTTGTAGCGCACATTATATTTCTCCAGGTAATGAAGAAGGGCAATGCTGACAACAGAAGGAATGAGCATTACCACTGCAACCACTGCGCCGTTATGAAAATTGGGTACACTTCCCAACATCCGGTCATAAAGTACGCCGGCCAGCACCTCAAATTCCCCTCCTACAGCCGCAGGAATACCAAAATCCGTAAAGCTTAAGAAAAAAGACTGTACAAAAGAGGCTGCCAGCGTTCCCAACAGAGGCCGGATAATGGTTATCCAGAATGTAGACAGGGCATTATCCCCCATAACTCTGGAAACTACCATATATTTCTTGTCAATATAGGACATGGCATTATACAGCAGCATAAAGGACACAGGCAGAGTGTAAATCACATACCCCAGAAGAAGACCATTCATGCCGTAAATCTGGAAAAGCTGTTTTCCAAAAATTTTTGTCAAAAGCCCTTCTTTTCCAAAGGAATACAAAATCGCAAAACCATAAGTAATGGTGGGCAGCAGCATAGGAAGTACCGCTGCTGCACGGAGAAACTTTTTCAGCTTTTTTGGCACATTGGTATAGTGAATGGTATAGGCCAGCAAAAAAGCAATGGCCGTGGTACAAAGAGCTGCCAGAGAGGCCACCAGAAAACTGTTCCCCAGGGCTGTCAGAAATCCCTTTGAGCCAAATACTTCTCTGTAAAAGGCAGTGGTAACTCCGGAATCTCCCAGAAAAGATTTTCCCAGAAGCCGGAAAACGGGAAGCACCAGGAAGGCCCCGAAAAGCAGTATTACCGCTGCAAATATCAGTTTAATCTCTCGGTCTTTTGTTTTCTTCATCTCTGTCTTTCCCCTGACCTAACATGCTACGCTGGTCTTATCGGAGGAAAGTTCCCGGTATCCGAACAGACTGTAAATGTTGTTTCTCTTGATTTCCAGCTGATTGAGAATAAACTGTCGGATAAAATCGTCTTTTGGATTGTGTACAATCTCATCCGGCGTTCCGAACTGGGCAATTCCTCCCTTGTTTAAAATCAGCACTTTATCGGAAATTGTCAGTGCTTCCTCCGGGTCATGCGTAACAATAATGGTAGTCAGCTGATACTCTCTTGCAATTTTCTTAATCCGTTCTTTAATGGATTCTTTAATCACACCGTCCAGTGCACTTAAAGGCTCGTCTAAAAGCAGAATTTTCGGTTTCATAACCATGGTTCTGGCCAGTGCCACTCTCTGCTTCTGACCGCCGGAAAGCTGCTCGATTTTCTTTGTCAGATGTTCTCTTAACCCCAGCAGGTCAATAAGTTCCTCCACTTCCTGTCTGGTGGAAATATCCGGCTTATTCCGCAGCCCATAAGTAATGTTCCTGTACACATTCAGATTTGGAAAAAGGGCATAATCCTGAAAGACAATGTTAAATCCTCTTTTTTCCATAGGTACTCTGGTAATGTCTTCTCCCTGAAAGAGCATTGTTCCACTGTCCGGTTCCGTAATTCCCAGAATCATATTTAAAAGAGTGGTTTTTCCGCAGCCGGAAGGTCCCAAAATAGAAACAATTTCTCCTTTTTCAATACTCAGATTCATATCATTTAAAATTGTCACACCATCGTAAGATTTCTTAATGTTCACTAATTCTAACATACTACTTTTTTCCTTTCCGCGACTGTCTGCGCTCTGTTTTAAAACTCACCGCCATTATAAACATGTTGTTCTGACAAAAACTATCAAGAAAAAGTCAAAGTTTTGTAAAGAAAAGATAAAATCAGGACAGAAAAAACGGAAAAACTCTGTAGAAATTCTACAAAATTTTTCCGTCTTATTTATCTGTAGGCCCGATCACTTATCTTCTTACTGTTTTTATCCAGAAGTCCTGCGAATCTTGTATAATCACAGACCAGAATTCCCATATACAACATATCCACCACAGCCAGCTGTGTCGTCCTGGAAAAAATGGCGTCTCCGTAAAAAAACTGCTTCTGACTGGAGCAAAGCACATAGTCTGCATATTTGCTTAAAGGAGAGTCCCGGAAATTGGTCAGGGCAATGGTAACTGCCCCCTGCTTTTTTGCTGCTTTTAACGTATCTACGGTATCTCTGGAACTGCCGCTGTAAGAAATCCCCACCGCTGCGTCTGTAGGTTTTAAATTTTCTGCACTGATACGCTGCAGATAAGTATCTGTGAAACACCTGCAGTTCAATCCCAGATATGTCAGCTTGGTACACAAATCACTGCATACTGTATGAGAGTTTTCCACACCGTACACCTCGATTTTTTCTGCCTGAAGCAGACTATCCACTGCTTTTTCATAAGCGTCTGCAGACAAAGATTTCAGATTTTCCTCCAACATGGCGATTACGGCAGCTGTAATTCCGGCCGGGATATTTCTCCTTTCCTCTTCCCTTGCCACCTCATATCCGTACATGGCATGAGGAATCGTACTCCCTCTGCCTGCCGGGCTTTGTGCCAGCAGACAGTGCTGAAATTCCTTATACCCTTTAAACCCCAATGCCTTTGCAAAGCGCACTACTGTGGGCTGACTAACCCCTGCCTTTTGAGCCAGGCAGGACAAGCCCATTCCTGCTGCCGCCTCCGGATTTTCCAATATATAATCTGCAGCCTTCTTCTCTGATGCCCGCAGGGACGCATAGTTTGCTTCTATTAAAAAACTCATGGATTCTTTTTGGTACACGTTCTTTCCTCCCTGTAGAAATTCTACATTTTTTTGACTATAAAAAAATTTTTTTCTGTTTTTCTCTTTTTTCTATTGTACACGAAATCACCCTTTTGCTATGTTAAATCTTGGTAAAATCCATTCTTTTCTGCTGTTTTCACGCAGATTTCCTTTCTTATCTCGCTTTATCTCTTTAAAAAAGCAGTTGACAGACGTGTTTTTCTGTGTATACTATAATGTCATAAAGCAAGGGCGCTTTGGAGAAATCCAGAGCGCCCCATTTTTATTTGAGGAGGAATGTATTATGAACACAGGTGACACAGGTTTTATGATTCTATCCGCTGCATTGGTCTTCTTTATGACACCGGGTCTTGCCTTTTTCTACGGCGGACTGGTCCGAAGGAAAAATGTGTGCAGTACCATGATGGCTTGTACTTCTATTATGGGACTTTCTGTTGTGATGTGGGTGCTCTTTGGATATTCGCTTTCCTTTGGCGGAAACCATTTGGGTATTATCGGAGATTTCCGCTGGCTGGCTTTCCGCCATGTGGGAATGGACGCCGGACCATATGCAGACACCATTCCCCATTTGGTCTTTGCTGCTTTTCAAATGATGTTTGCCATGATTACCCCTGCCTTAATCACAGGTTCTCTGGTCGGGCGCATGAAATTTAAAGCACTGTTTTTCTTTATGGCTTTCTGGTCTGTGCTGGTATACTATCCCCTGGCTCATATGGTCTGGGGCAGTGGAGGAATTTTGGCAAAGCTTGGCTCTGTAGACTTTGCAGGAGGCAATGTGGTACATATCAGTTCCGGAGTCAGCGCCCTTGTACTCTCCATTCTCCTTGGCAGGCGCCGCGGATACGAACACACCACTTACCGGGTACACAATGTGCCCTTTGTCCTTCTGGGCGCTTCTATTCTCTGGTTCGGCTGGTTTGGGTTCAATGCCGGAAGCGCGCTGGGAGCCAATGGTCTTTCCGCACATGCATTTATGACTTCGGCCCTGTCATCTGCCTGCGCCATGCTGACCTGGATGCTTATAGAAGTGATTCGAGAAAGAAAGCCTACACTGGTAGGCGCTTCTACAGGTCTGGTTATCGGGTTGGTTGCCATTACTCCAGGCGCCGGCTTTGTTCCCATCTGGTCTGCCTTTCTCATTGGCGGTTTGGTCAGCCCCATCTGTTACTTTGGCGTAGCTCTGGTAAAGAAAAAACTGAAAATTGACGATGCTTTGGATGCCTTTGGATGCCACGGTATCGGCGGTATCTGGGGCGGCCTTGCCACTGGTTTGTTCGGCCAGAGTTCCATTAACAGCACAGCCCAATGGGACGGCTTGTTTTTCGGTGATACCAGACTCTTTCTGGCACAACTTGCAGGTATTTTCATTACGATTATCATTGCAGTTATTGGCACACTTGTCTGTGCGGGAATCATAAGAATCTTTACGGAACTTCGCGTTTCTGTACGGGACGAACAGCTTGGGCTTGATATTTCCCAGCATGGAGAAAGTGCATATCCGACCTTTACAGGTCTTGACCAATAAGGAGGAGGAAACGTATGTTAATAAAAGTAGAAGCCATTATACGGGAAGAACAGTTTGAAGACGTGAAACAGGCGTTGCAGGAAATCGGAGTCAACGGCATGACTGTTTCCCAGGTTATGGGCTGCGGGGCTCAGTGGGGTTACACCCAATATGTCCGCGGCATGGAAGTGGATATTCAGATGGTACCTAAAATCAAATTTGAAATTGTGGTATCTTCTGAAGAATGGGAAACAAAAACCATACAAGCCATACAAAAAGCTGCCTTCACCGGGCAGGTGGGCGATGGAAAGATTTTCAGCTACGAAATCCGCATGGCACAGAAAATCCGAACCAAAGAAACCGGGTATGACGCTCTGCAGTCTGACAATTAAAAAAATGCCCCATGAAAGATTTTTTCTTCTTTCATGGGGCCGCTTTTTATTTTCAGACTACCTGATGCTTGGCAATATAAACCGGGAAGGTCTCTGCCCCCCGCACTTCTTTTCCTGCAGTAAGTTTCACATTTTTATCGGAAATCACATACTCTGCTTTCACACCATCTTCTACAACCGTATCCTGCATGAGCACACAGTTTTTCACCACAGCGCCTTTTCCAATTCTGACTCCTCTAAAGAGGATGCTGTTTTCTACTTCCCCTTCAATCACACAGCCGTCTGCCGCCATTATATTGCTGGCCTTGGAGCCATTGATGTAACGGGTTGGATTGTCGTCACGAATCTTGGTGTAAATCGGGTCTCCTGCAAAAAGACCATCCAGATTTTTCTCATCCAGCAGCTTCATATTTTCCCGGAAATAACTCTGCATATCGCAAATACGCGCTTTATAGCCGCAAAATTCATAGGCCTGCACATGCATTTTATCCAGATGCTGGGCCAAAATATCCCGCTCAAAGTAAGAGTATCCTCTGGCAAAAGCAATTTCAAAAAGTTTCACCAGAAATTCTCTTTCCATAATATAGATATTCATAGCCAGTTTTTGTACCCCGGGCTCTTTGGAATTAATATGGATTTTTCTTACTCTTCCGTCTGCGTCTACATTTAAGGTGTAATACATACCGTCTGTAGCTATACGGGGTTTTAAAAATCCCTGGGGAATTTCTTCCTCTGCGTAAACCATGGTGATGTCTGCATGATTGTCTGCGTGCTCGTCCATCAGGGCTTTAAAGTCAAAGTTCACTGCAATATTGCTATCCGACATAACCACATATTTTTCTTTCTGTCTTCTGAGATAATCCAGAAGATTAGCTATAGCCTCCACACGTCCGGTATAAAGCTTCACACCGTTTTCTGCAAAAGGAGGAACAATATTCAAACCGCCGTTTTTCCTGGTCAAATCCCATTCTCTTCCGGACCCCAGATGATCCATGAGAGAAAGATAATTCTGACGGACCGCAATGGAAATATTGCCGATACCGCTGTTTACCATACTTGACAAAATAAAGTCCACCATCCGATAACGTCCTGCAAAAGGAATGGAGGCCATCAGTCTTTTCCCGACCAGTTCGGGAACCAGTGTATCATAACTGTTTGGGAAAATGATTCCCAAAGCATCTGCATTTGAATTTACCATTGTTCTTCACCGTCCTTTACGACATGCTCGACCATGGCACATGGCCCGATTTTGGCATTGTTTCCAATGTGGATGCCGGGGCCTACGGTAGCAACGCCCTTCTCTTTTTCTGAAGGCATGCCTCCTACCACTGCTTTTTCCCCTATCACTGCTTTTTCTGCAACAATACAATGTTTTACAACCGCACCGGCTTGAATTACCGTACCGCCCATAACCACGGCGTCTTCTACCACAGCGCCCTCTTCCACGCGCACGCCTGCAAACAGAACGGAGTGTTTTACATGACCTTTGATACGGCAGCCGTCTGTAATCATAGAATTTTCCACTACAGCCTCTGCACTGATACGGTGTCCGGTCATACCGCTGTTGCGGCTGTAGATTTTCCAGTCATCGTCAAATAAGTTGATGCCGCTGTGCTCCGGGTCCAGTACCTCCATATTGGCTTCCCAAAGTGAAGAAATGGTACCTACATCTTTCCAGTAACCGTCAAAATGATAGGCATACATTTTTCTTTTGTCGCGAAGCAGATTGGGAATAATGTTGTTTCCAAAGTCATTTTCGGAGTCCGGATCTGCCTTGTCTTCTTCCAGATATTTTCTCAAAATGTCCCAATTAAAGATATAAATCCCCATAGAAGCCAGATTAGACTTGGGATTTTTGGGTTTTTCCTGGAATTCTGTAATTCGGTCATCTTCATCTGCAACCATTAAACCGAAACGGGAGGCATCTTCCCACGGCACTTCCATAACAGCCACACTGAACTCAGCCCCTTTTTCTTTATGGAATCTGAGGAAGTCGCTGTAATCCTGTTTGCAAATCTGGTCTCCGGATAAAATAATGACGTACTGCGGGTCGTATCTCTCAATAAAAGATAAATTCTGGTAAATCGCATTTGCGGTTCCCTTATACCAGTCTGAACCGGACGCCTGCTGATACGGCGGCAGTACATGAACGCCTCCGTGAAGCCGGTCCAAATCCCACGGCTGGCCGTTTCCGATATATTCGTTCAATACCAAAGGCTGGTACTGGGTCAGAATTCCTACAGTATCAATCCCTGAATTAATACAGTTGGACAGCGGAAAGTCAATAATTCTGTATTTTCCGCCAAAAGGAACTGCCGGTTTTGCCAGCTTCTTTGTCAGTGCATACAAACGTGAACCCTGACCGCCTGCCAGCAGCATTGCAATCATTTCTTTTGCCATTTTAATTCCCCCTAGTATGTATTCGATGTCTCAATTATACCACACTTTTACCAATATCAATGTAAAATTTTGCATTTTTTTGTCAACTTTTAGCAAAAAAACTGCTGCCCAGATGGTGTTTTCCCTTGGGGCAGCAGTTTTTTCTGCATGTTCGTGTTGAATTGTTCTATTTTTCAAAAAGAATCGCTCTGGCTTCATAAGGTTTTAACATACCGTCCTTATGATACTCGTAATTGGAAATCAGTTCTTTTCCTTCCTCTGCTCTGTCGAACAAATCACAGGAAACTTCCTCTCCGCTGAAGTTACATGCCACAACCAGACGCTGGCTGCCCAGATTTCTGGCATAAGCATAAATATTTTCATCCTCTTCCAAAAGACCTTCGAAAATACCGTCAATAATAATCTCATAATTTTTACGCAGTTTTATCAGCTTCTGGTAATAGTAGTAAATGCTGTTTTTGTCCTCCACAGCTGCTTCTGCATTAATCTGCAGATAGTTTGGATTTACCCTAATCCATGGCTCCCCTGTGGTAAAACCTGCATGAGCGCTGGTATTCCACTGCATGGGAGTTCTGGCATTATCACGGCTGACTGCTTTTAATGCACTCATCATTTCTTCCGGATTCATCAGACCGTTTTCTGTAAATTCTTTATAGGTATTGATACTTTCAATATCCCGGTAATCTTCCATCTTGTCAAAGTAAGCATTGGTCATGCCGATTTCCTCACCCTGGTAAATGTAAGGTGTTCCTTTCAGCATGTGCAGACAGGTTGCCAGCATCTTGGCGGAAAGCTCTCTGTACATGGGGCCGTCGTTTCCGAAACGGGATACGGCTCTTGGCTGGTCATGGTTGTCCCAATACAGGCTGTTCCATGCTTTTCCTTCCAGCTGGGTCTGCCATTTATTTAAAATACTTCTCAGTCTTTTCAATTCAAATCTCTTGTCTGTCCATTTTCCGTGCTCAGCGGTTGGAGCGTCTACGTGCTCAAACTGGAAAACCATATTCAGCTCACTGCCGTCCAGGTTGGCATATTTTTTCGCTTCCTCTACGGTTACGCCTGCCGCCTCACCGACTGTAATCAAATCAAATTTGGACAATACCTTTTGATTCATTTCCTGCAGGTATTCATGGACACGAGGACCATTGCACACATAGGGGCTGTTATCTCCGTACAGACCATTATGTACAATACCGTCCGGGTATGCAGGGTCTTTGGAAATCATACTGATAACATCCATGCGGAAGCCATCCACTCCTTTCTCGCACCACCAGGTCATCATGTCAAAAACTTCCTTGCGCACCTTCTCATTTTCCCAGTTCAAATCCGGCTGTTTTTTGGAGAAACAGTGCAGATAATACATCTCTGTTTCCTCATCGTATTCCCAGGCAGAACCGCCGAAGCAAGCTCCCCAGTTGTTGGGTTCTTTACCGTCTTTCGGGTCTTTCCAGATATAGTAATCCCGGTAAGGATTGTCCTTTGACTTGCGGCTTTCCACAAACCAGCGATGCTCATCGGAAGTGTGGTTTACAACCAAATCCATTACCAGCTTCAGGCCTCTTTTATGCATTTCCTCCAGCATACGGTCAAAGTCTTCCATGGTTCCGAATTCCTGCATAATTGCCTGATAATCCGAAATATCGTATCCATTGTCATCATTGGGGGACTGGTATACCGGAGAGAGCCAGATGACATCGACTCCCAGATCTTTTAAATAATCCAGATGTGCGGTAATTCCGTTAATATCTCCAATTCCGTCCCCGTTGCTGTCTGCAAAACTTCTGGGGTAAATCTGATAAATAACACTTTTTTTCCACCATGCTTTTTCCACGTTTATTTCCTCTTTCCTCTGCGTTTTCTTATTTGTTACCTATAGTATACGAAAAGGCTTTTCCTTCTTCTTGCAATATGTTATTCTATATTTGTACTATATTCACTTTTTATTGTAAATTATATGGGTTTTTCAAGGAGAATCAGAACTGATTATGAATAAAATTAACTTTCGGGAAGAGGAACGCCACGGCACCCCCTATTTTCCCTTCCAGGCTTTTTCCCAAAAAGACACCTGCGGACAGTATTTTGCTCCCTATCACTGGCATGATGAAGTAGAATTTCTCTATGTGACAGAAGGAAGTCTGCTTCTCCACACAGAAACCGATACCCATCCGTTGAAAGCCGGCCATGTATACTTTATCAATCCCGGCACCGTACACGGCATTTTTGGGGACAGTCCGATTTCCCACCACTATGCACTTTTGTTCCCTCTGGAATTTTTAAGCTTTGCCAGATACGACATTTGTCAGAATGAATTTTTATCCCCCGTTCTTTCCGGCAAGCTGCAGTTTCCTCTGGGCGACAAACTTCCTGCCTCCTGCACATCTGCTCTCGGACAATATATGGAGAAAGCCGCTCTTGCTTCCTGGGACACGGACTCTCTCTCCGGGCCTTTATCTGTAAAAATTGCCCTGCTTCAAATATTGGAAACGCTGTTTTCTTATGAGGCTTTTCTGGCAAAATCCCCTGCTGCCTACGAGCAGGAAGATTTTGTCCGCTACTCCCTGAAACCTGTTTTTTCCTATATAGAGGGTCATTACATGGAAAAAATCACTCTGGAGCAGCTTTCTCTTCTCTTACATATGAATAAAAATTATTTCTGCAAATTTTTTAAAGAAAAGGTGGGCAAAACGCCCTTTTCCTATTTGAATGAGTACCGCATCAACCAGGCGGCTGCCCTGCTTTTAAAGAGCAGCCTGCCGGTTACAGAAATTGCCTTAAACACTGGGTTTGAAAATATCAGCTACTTTATCCGGCAGTTTAAACATTACCGGGGCTGTACTCCCTCTGCTTTCCGCAGCATGAAAACGCCGAAGGCTATGCCTATCTTATAGGGAACACTTTTCCAATACTTTTGTGATCTGGTCACAGAAAAAAGCAGTGCTAAAAGAAGTGATTGAGCCTGTGATTACCCAGATTCCTCTCCGCAGGCTGGGACAGCCTGTAAAACCACCTATTTCCTCACTAATTTACAGATAGTCTCACAGTGTACGGTCTGACAAAACTGATCCACACAGCACACCTTCTCCACCCGGTAGCCCCGTCCCAGAAACATCTCCAAGTCCCTTGCCAGACTGGTGGGCTTACAGGAAATATAAACCAGTTTATCCACCCCATAATCAATAATTTTAGGCAGCGCCTTTGGATGAATCCCGTCCCTTGGCGGATCCAGTACAATAAAATCCGGTCTCTCTTCTATCTCATCCAGCACCTTCAGCACATCCCCTGCAAGAAACCGGCAGTTTTCAATCCCGTTTCGCTTTGCATTTTCTTTTGCTGCTACAACGGCCTCTTCCACAATTTCCACTCCGATGACTTCCTTTGCCACAGAAGCCAGAATCTGGGAAATGGTTCCCGTGCCGCTGTAAAGGTCAAACACCGTCATATCCTTTGTATTTCCAATGTATTCCCTGGCCGTCTCATAGAGCACCTCTGCCCCATAAGAATTGGGCTGGAAAAAAGAAAACGGCGTAATCTTAAACTTCAGTCCCAGAATTTCCTCATAAAAATAATCTTTTCCGTAAAGAATCCTGGTTTCATCACTTTTCACCACATCGGAGAGAGCATCATTGACAATATGCAGAAATCCCACGATTTCGCCTTCCAATTTCAGATTCAAAAGCCTTTCTTTCAGCTCTCCAAAGTCTGTCTGCTCCTGACTGGTTGTCACCAGATTCACCAGAATCTCTCCTGTGGTATTCCCTCTTCTCAAAAGCAAATGCCGCAGGAATCCCGTATGCTGCATTTTGTGATAATATGCATATCCCTGTTCCCTGCAGTATTCCAGCACACAGGTGAGAATTTTTGTCATATCCTCATGCACCAGCTTACAGTCACAGGCATTTAATACATCATAAGTACTTCCTTTTTTATGAAGTCCCAGAGAAAGCGGTCCGTCCTTATATTCATCGCCGAAAGAAAACTCCATTTTATTGCGGTAAGCAAATTCCTGGGGACTTCCCTTGATTCCCTCAAATGTATAGTCCGCATTTCCGTGCTCGTCAACCTGTCCGCTCTGTATCACCGCCGTATCTATGAGTTTTTTTATCTGCTCAGCCTTCATCTGCAGCTGATGCTCATAAGACATGGTCTGATACATACAGCCGCCGCAGGCCGGAAAAATACTGCATACCGGTTCTCTGGTTTCCAGAGGTGATTTTTCCAGTACTTCCAGGAGCCTTCCCTCCAGGCGGGTGCCTTTCTTTTTATTAATCTGAAATCGTATCTTCTGTCCCGGCATACCATTTTTGACAATTACGGTTCTGTCCCCTATCTGCACCCTTCCTTTATTTGGAAAATCCACTTTCTCGATAATTCCCTCGTATATTTCGCCTTTCTTCACACTGCTCTCCTTTTCACTCTTATTCTGCTTTACAGAAAAAGAAACTCCGGTTCCCCGAAGTTCCTATTCCCTTTAAGTCTTTACTTTTCCTCGTCGTCCTCGTCTTCAAAGTAGTCGTCGAAGTCATCGTCGAAATCCTCTTCAAAATCTTCCAGATAATCCGGAGTAAAGAAACGGTAAACAGCATATGCGATTCCGGCAACGGCTGCAACTGCACCGATAATCGCCAGTACCCACAATACGGTATTTTTATTTTTTTCTTCCTCTTTTTTCTGCAATGCGGTAATTAAATCCTCAATACGATTCATAGTCTGCACCTTCCTCTCTGCTGAAATTGTCTGTAACGCATTTCTGAAATTATATTATTCTGAACTTTATTTCTGTAGATATTATACCACCGTACTTTGAATTTTACTATCCCTTCTTGAAATTTTCAAGATATTTTCACAATCACTGCACTTTTTTTAATTTTGCAAAAGAAGCAAACATCTTTTTGATTCCCGCTTTGTCAAAGTTCACCGTAACTTCGTAATCCCGGCCGCCTTCTGTAATGGCCGTTACCACACCCACGCCGAACTTCATGTGCTTCACCGTGTCACCTACGCCGTAATCCAGACCGGAAGCCTTCTTTACTTCAAACTGTTTCGGCACAAAAGCCGGCTGTTTAAAGGCCTCCTTCATCTGCCGGTAACTGGTGGGAAGAGGAATTTCTTTCAATTTTTTCTCCTCAAAATTTCTGCCAAGTTCCACCAGGTCTCTGGGGATTTCCTTAATAAAGCGAGATACCTTATTATACTGGGTTTCTCCACGAATCATACGCTGTTGGGCGCAGGTCAGTGTCAAATCCTTCATGGCTCTGGTAATTCCCACATAACACAGGCGTCGTTCTTCCTCGATTTCCGTAGGATCATCTGCGGTAATGGTCATATAGCTTGGAAAAATTCCATCCTCCATACCAGCCAGATACACATAAGGAAATTCCAGACCTTTGGCGCTGTGAAGGGTCATCAGAAGCACCTGATTGTCATCGCCGTCCACGGAATCAATATCCGCTACCAGAGCAACTTCTTCCAGAAAACCGGAAAGCGTAGGCTCTTCGTTTTCCTCTTCATATGTAACGACTTTGGTAATCAACTCGTCAATGTTTTCAATTCTGGCCTCTGCTTCTTCCGTTCCCTCTGCCCGCAGTTCTTCCACATAACCGGTATTTTCAATAATATCTTTCAAAAGTTCTGAGGGAGAGAGGTACTCCAGCTTGCTTCTCAGTGTCTGAATAAACGTGACAAATGGCTCTACTTTAGACGCAGCTCTTCCAAGAGACGGAATCTGGTCTGCTTCCCGCAGAGCATCATAGAAACTCATGCCCCTCTCTGCGGCATAATCCTGCACACGGCCAAGGGTGGTCGCGCCAATTCCCCTTTTTGGCACATTAATAATTCTCCGTACCGCCAAATCATCTCTTGCATTATCCACCGTCTTTAAATAGGCCAGCAAGTCCTTGATTTCCTTTCTGGCATAGAAGTTCACGCCTCCTACCAATTTATAAGGAATATTGGCCATAAGGAATTTTTCTTCAAACAGACGGGACTGGGCATTGGTTCTGTAGAGAATGGCAAAATCCCGGTACTCCCCGTCATGCTCACGCACTTTTTTGCTGATATCCCCCACAATGTATTCTGCCTCTTCATGAGCGTTCATAAACTGGCGGAAATGCAGTTTTTCTCCTTCTGCATTTTCCGTCCAGAGAGATTTTCTCTTTCTTTCCATATTATTCTGAATCACCTGATTCGCTGCATTCAAAATGTTCTGGGTAGAACGATAATTCTGTTCCAGGCGAACCACCTTTGCATCCGGGAAAACTTTCTCAAATCCCAAAATATTTCCGATGTTGGCGCCGCGGAACTTGTAAATAGACTGGTCGTCATCTCCCACCACGCAGAGATTACGGTATTTATCTGCCAGAAGGCTGACAAACTTAAACTGGGCGGTATTGGTATCCTGATACTCATCCACCATAATATACTGAAACCGGTCCTGGAAATATTCCAGTACATCCGGGCAGGCGCGGAAAAGCTCCACTGTTTTCACAATCAAATCATCAAAATCCAGAGCATTGTTCTTTTTCAGTTCTTTCTGGTATTCCTTGTAAGCCAGGGCAATCTTCCGCTTGGAAAAATCGGACATCACGTTGATTTCGTACTCCTCCGGGCTGATGAGCTCGTCCTTGGCCGAAGAAATCGCAGCCAGAATTGCTCTTTCCTTGTACACCTTGGTATCAATATCCAGGCGCTTGCAAATATCTTTCATCAGCGTTTTCTGGTCATCGGTATCATAAATCGTAAAATTGGTGTCGTATCCCAGACGGTCAATAAACCGGCGCAGCATTCTCACACAACTGGAGTGAAACGTGGAAACCCAGATGCTTTCAGAGCCAAATCCCACAATCTTATCCACACGTTCCCGCATTTCTCCTGCTGCCTTGTTGGTAAAGGTAATGGCCATAATATTCCAGGGATTCACACCCTTTTCTTCTATTAAATATGCGATTCTGTGGGTCAGCACCCTGGTCTTTCCCGAACCGGCGCCAGCCAGAATCAGAACCGGTCCTTCTGTATGAAAAACAGCAGTCTGCTGTTCGTGATTTAATGTATCGTAAATACTCATGGTTTGTTCTCCTCCATATGTAAATCAAAACATTTGTTCCTACAATATATCATATTCAGCTGAAACAGGCAACCTTTTGCCGCAAAAGAAAAGAGCTCCCGTATCTTTTTCCCTCTGATACAGAAGCCCGTTTTCTCTATTCTTATCTGTAAATAATATCTTCTCTTCCCGGTCCATTGGAAACCATAGTAATCGGGAATCCCAGTTTTTCTTCCACAAATTCCACATATTTGCGGCAATTCTCCGGCAAATCTTCATACTTCTTAATGCCGCGGATATCACATTTCCATCCGGGCAGCACTTCCAGTACCGGTTTTGCCTTTTCCAGAAGATGTGTTGTTGGAAATTCTGTTGTCACTTCACCGTCAATTTCATAACCTACACATACCGGAATTTCATCTAAATATCCCAATACGTCCAGCACGGTAAAGGCTACATCCGTAGTTCCCTGGATACGGCAGCCATATTTGGAAGCCACACAGTCAAACCATCCCATACGTCTCGGACGTCCTGTAGTCGCACCGTACTCTCCGCCGTCGCCGCCTCTGCGTCTCAACTCATCTGCATCTTCACCGAAAATTTCGGATACAAATGCACCTGCACCTACTGCGCTGGAGTATGCTTTGCAAACCGTAATAATTTTTTTAATTTCATATGGCGGAACTCCTGCTCCTACTGCACCGTAAGCAGCCAGTGTAGAAGAAGAGGTAACCATTGGATAAATACCATGGTCAGGATCTTTTAAGGAACCTAACTGACCTTCCAGAAGGATTTCCTTTCCTTCTTTTAAGGCATTCCACAAGAGCAGCGAAACGTCACATACATAAGGTGCAATCATCTCTTTATACTGCATTAATTCTTCCATAATGTCATCTGCAGTCAACAGCGGTTTGTGATACAAATGCTCTAATAAAACATTTTTCTTATCACAGATATTTTGCACTTTTTCTCTCAGTGCCGCTTCGTCTTCAAACAGCTCGCTGACCTGGAATCCGATTTTTGCAAATTTATCTGAATAGAACGGGGCAATTCCTGATTTTGTAGAACCAAAGGATTTGCCTGCCAGACGTTCTTCTTCGTATTCATCAAATTTAATATGATAAGACATTACCATCTGTGCACGGTCAGAAACCTTAATGTCCGGAGTGGGAACACCTTTTTCCACAATAGACTGTATCTCTTTAAACAGTACCGGAATATTAAGAGCCACACCGTTTCCGATAATACTTGTAGTATGGTCATTAAAAACACCGGAAGGAAGTGTGTGAAGTGCAAATTTACCGTAGTTATTTACAATGGTATGCCCTGCGTTGGCACCACCCTGAAACCGCACAACAATATCTGCGTCCTGCGCCAGCATATCTGTAATTTTGCCTTTGCCTTCGTCTCCCCAGTTTGCCCCTACTACTGCTTTTACCATCTTTTATTCCTCCTGTAAGATTGAACTCATTTCAATTACTACAGTATCATACACCATTTTTTTTCAGAAATAAAGTAAAATTTGAAAAAATCATCTTCTTCTGAAAAGAATAAACAGAACCGCACTGATTCCCATAAGAATCGGATAAAACAGATATGGCATAATCTGCACCGGTGACAGACCTGCCAGACTGGCTGCTGTAAGAAGCTGCGCTCCGTAAGGAATCATTCCCTGTCCCACAGAGGCAAAAATATCCAAAAGAGAGGCGCTTCTTCTCGGTGATACATCAAATTCCTCACTGATTTCCTTGGCAATCGGTCCTGCCATAACAATCGCCACCGTATTATTTGCAGTACAGCAGTCTACCAGAAAAACCAACAGGGAAATTCCAAATTCTCCGCCTCTTGCCCCTTTGATATTTTTCTTAATCAGATTCAGAATAAACTCGATACCGCCATATTCCTTCACCAGGGCCACAATGGCTGCTACAATGATGGAAATTACGGTAATGTCATACATACTGGTAACGCCTTCGCCCATCTTCTGGAACATTTCTCCCAGAGCAAAAGCACCGGTTCCTACTCCTACAATGGCTGCCAGCACAGTTCCTACAATCAGTACCACAAAAACATTAATTCCAATCAAAGCACCTATCAGAACGACCAGATACGGAACCACTTTAATAAACTGGTATTCCAAATCTTTGTCCATATTTCCCGCATTTCCTCCTGCCAGGAAAAAGAAAATCACTGCAGTAATGACAGCAGCCGGAAGGACAATCAGAAAATTTTCCTTAAATTTATCCTTCATTTCACATCCCTGGGTTCTCACAGCCGCAATGGTGGTATCGGAAATCATGGAAAGATTGTCTCCGAACATGGCGCCGCACACAATAGCGCCCATGCAGACAGGCAGAGAAATTCCCGTCTTTTCTGCAATTCCCACTCCAATGGGAGCCATGGCTGTAATGGTTCCCACAGAAGTTCCCATGGAAATCGAAATAAAACAGCCGATAATAAACAGACCCATGACAGCAATGGATGCCGGCATAATGGACAGTCCCAGATTTACCGTGCTCTCCACTCCTCCTGCAGCCTTAATGGTGCCGGAAAAAGCGCCTGCGGCCAGGAAAATCAAGCACATGGTTACAATATTCTCCTCTCCGATGCCTTTGGAGATAATGGTCATTTTGTCCGCAAAACGCACACGGCGATTCTGCATAAACGCTACCATTAAGGCTATGAGAAAACCTACAATGGCCGGCATGGTATAAAAATCCCGGGACAAAACCCCTGCTCCGATAAAAATCACCAGAAATACCCCGATAGGCAAAAGCGCCAGGGCATTTCCGTTCTTCTTTTGATTCATAAAATGATATGCTCCTTTCTATAACAGAAAAAGAGGCTGCCGCACTCCTTTTGCTCTGATTTTCATGCAGCAACCTCTTCTCTTGTGTTCTTCGTTATACGTTTCTTTATACGTTAATCTCTGCTGTCATTCCAAGAAGTTCCTTATTTGCTTCCAGTACGGGATTTACTACCTTGTTCAGGAAGTTGTCTACCTGTACGGCTGCTCTTCCTGTATATTTTGCAGGATCCATAGTCTTCTGAAGATCTTCCAGGCTCATATTGAATGCAGGATCCGCTGCAATCAGTTCCAGAAGATTGTTATCCTTTCCTTCCACCTTCACGTTTCTTCCTGCTTCCATGGAAAGTTCACGGATTCTTTCATGAAGTTCCTGACGGTCGCCGCCTGCTTTTACAGCGTCCATCATAATATTTTCTGTAGCCATAAACGGCAGTTCGCTTCTCAGACGTTTTTCGATAACTTTTGGATATACTACCAGTCCGTCTACGACGTTTAAGCACAAATCCAGAATACCGTCAATAGCCAGAAAGCCTTCCGGAACAGAGAGACGTTTGTTTGCAGAATCGTCCAGAGTTCTCTCAAACCACTGTGTTGCGGAAGTAATAGCGGGATTTAAAGCATCCACCATAACGAAGCGTGACAAAGAGGCAATTCTTTCACTTCTCATCGGGTTTCTCTTATAAGCCATGGCAGAAGAACCAATCTGGCTCTTTTCAAAAGGCTCTTCTACTTCTTTCAAATGCTGCAGAAGACGAATGTCATTAGAGAATTTATGTGCGCTGACTGCAATTCCTGCCAGGACATTTAAAACTCTTGTATCTACTTTTCTGGAGTAAGTCTGTCCCGAAACCGGATAACATTCTTTGAATCCCATTTTTTCTGCAATCATCGGGTCAATTTTATCAATGGTGTCCTGGTCTCCGTCAAAAAGCTCCAGAAAACTTGCCTGTGTTCCTGTCGTTCCTTTTGAACCTAACAGCTTCATGGTGCTGAGTACAAATTCCAAATCTTCCAAGTCCAGAAGGAATTCCTGCATCCAAAGGGTCGCTCTTTTCCCTACCGTAGTGGGCTGTGCCGGCTGGAAATGGGTAAATGCCAGAGTTGGCAGCGCTTTATGCGCATCTGCGAATTTTGCCAGTTCCGCAATCACATTGACTAATTTCCTGCGCACCAGCTTCAGCGCTTCTGTCATCACAATAATATCTGTATTGTCTCCTACATAGCAGCTGGTAGCGCCCAGGTGGATGATACCTTTCGCTTTTGGACACTGTACACCATATGCGTATACATGGGACATCACATCGTGGCGAACCTGTTTTTCTCTTTCTTTTGCCACTTCATAGTTAATATCCTCTGCATGAGCTTTCAATTCGTCAATCTGTTCCTGTGTAATGGGCAGTCCCAGTTCTTTTTCGGTCTCTGCCAGAGCAATCCACAGCTTTCTCCAGGTACGGAATTTCATATCAGGAGAAAAAATATACTGCATTTCTCTGCTTGCATAACGCTCGGATAATGGACTTACATATCTGTCTGTACTCATATTCATTTACCTCTCTGTTCTCTTTCATATATCACGCAGTTAATACACATGGATTATATCGCAACACTTCTGAAAAAACAAGTTTAAAATCCCGTACTCCTGTGATAGTCACGAATAAATTGTTCTAAAAGCCCATCTGTATCTTCTCCGGACACCTTCCTGGCTTTCTTTGCACTCTGTTCCAGATTCCGGATAATTTCTTCCTGTTCCTCTGCCTCTACTTCCATTTTTCTGCATATTTGAGGAAATTCCTGGGGGTTTCTCATATAAGATGCAGTAAGGTAGTGCCTGTATACCTGTTTTGTATGAAGCAGTTCATAGGCTTTCCAAAAACAGTCTGCTGCTTCCTGAAACTGAAACAGATTTAAATACGCGCAGCCCATATTGTGGTAAATACCGCCGTTAAACTGTTCTCCTAACCCTTCCTTATCTTCTTTTTGCAGTGCATTTTCATAAATCCTCACCGCATTGACATACATCCGGTTTTCCACCAGATAATCTCCCTTTTTCTTTTCTCTCAACACCTCCGGCTGTTGATTCAGAAGGCTCAGCCGCTCATTCAATTCCTTAAATTCACTGTGTGTCAGATAATTAATTTCTTTAAACACGGCCAGAATAAACTCTGCTGTTCCCAGATTATCCTCCAGGATTTTATAAAGCCGCCTGTACAGCTTTTCCAGCCCCAGTTCTTTTCTCAGCCAGTCACAGAGATGTTCATTTAAAATCGTCTCGTCCAGAAGATAAATATTATGGTAAAAATAATAACAGAGTTCTTCAATGGAATAGATATTTGTGCTGATGTTCTCAATATAATAAGGCATCTTTGCTCTTTTTAACTGACATAAAATATATCCGCTCATTCCCTTTTCTCCTTTACCATGATACTTTTTCTGTCCAGACTTTGCCCTCGGAGGGGAACAAATCTCCAAATCCCAGGTCTTCCGCCGTAATGACGCAGAGTTCCTGAGATTCATAGACAATACGGATACCCAGTCTGGTGGTTTTATTGGGACGCTTTGGCAGACCTTCCAGTTTCATACTGCACCTGGTTTTTCCGGTTCCCTCCATAGAGGTTACCAGAAATTCCAAATCCTCTTTTCCGTCCAATATCAATTCCAGTTCCGCGTGAATCTCATACCAGTTTTTCCCTGCTTCGATAAGCGCATACGTCTTGGGTGAACCATTCACCAGCATCTCCATGGATACATTGTGCTTTACCAGAGAGGGACTCAGGTAGAGATATCCCTTCAAAGTTCCGTCTTCACATTTTTCTCTGGCTCCATAGCAGGCACCTTTTACATACAAATTGTTTCCATAATACACATGTCTCTGGTTTCTGCACAGCAGGGGCGTCGAACGCACTGCCCATTCCTGGTCAAACCCGTCCCCCACAATATAGATACTGGAATACGTATCTGTTCCGCAGGAACGCTCGATTAGACGATAAAAATTATCATCTTTTTCTATGGCATCCTGCGGCAGCTCCGCGGTAATTCCATGCTCTATAAACGCTGTAATAGGACGTTTCTGATTATCCATAACCAGTCTGGCAAAAGACACCTGATTTTCTTCAAACAAAAACCAGCCGATTTTCCGATTCCAGTTATCCTTGCGGTGATTCATCACATAATAGTAAAAACTTTCGTCATAATCCTGCAGGAAAATCTGGTTTCTGGTAAATCCCAGATTTTCTCCTGCCTGATATAAATTTTTCACCAGAGCTGCGGAAAGCCGGGGTACGGTAATCATCAGAGCCTTTATCTGTCTTGCGGGTTCCGCGGTTCCCAGAAGAGAAATACAGCCCTTTAAATAGTTTTCCAACAGTTCAGAAGGCTTTCTTTTTTCTCCGTCCACGATGACTTCCTCCGCGCTTCCAAAAATCCCCAGAAGTCCGGTAATGGAAATTTCCCCTTCCTGGCGGGAAAAATAATCTGCCTCCATGCCGTAATGCCACACTTCTTCTCCCGGTTTCTTGGAAAGTCGGGTAGGAAAAAGATATTGGTTGCTGCCTGCTTTTACGGAAACAGAAATCGGCTCTTTTTCCCTGCGGTCATAATAGCAAATCTGGGACTGGTTTTTTCCGATTTCCAGACCTACTATAATATTTCTTGTCTCATTCATCTCTCTGCCTCCTAATCCAATAAAGCAAACAGGTCTTTTACCTGCTGCTCCCGTTCCATATAGGCTTCTGCCATACGCTGCAGTTCCTCTTTCTTTCCCTTTTCTCTTAGCTGCAGCATAGTGTTCAGCATCTGATATTTGCTGCCGCCCTGCATACTGCTTTCTTCTACCGTCAGAATTTCTTCCCCGGTTGTTTCCACCTTCCCGTCTTTTTCAATCACAAAATAATAATGCAGTTTTTCTCCGTAGAATAAAACAAATTCTCTGTTATAAATCCCCTGATACCGCTCCTTTAACGGTTCGCTTTTTTCTTCTGAGGTTTCTCCCCGTTCAATATAGGAATGCAGTGTTACTCTTGCACGACGGCCTGCCCGACATTCTACAAACATTTTATCCTCCATCTGGCAGGTGCAGAGCAGTTCTCTGGGCAGCATCCGGAAAAATGCAAACTGCAGACGCTCTTTTTCACATTCCTCCAGGATTTCTTCTGCTATATTCTTTCGCTTTTCATCCCAGACTCCGGTTTCTCCGTAATGCTTTAAAAGAGAAATTCTGCAGATGATATCACATTCCCATTTCCTCTCCATGACTTTTTCCAAAGCCTCAAAAAGAAACTGGTCTTTTTCCTTTTCTCCCAGGAAATATTCATAACACTCAAAGGTCAGATAAGAGAGAATCACCTGTTCCTTTCCGCTCTGACTGATATAATTTTCCAGCACTGCAAGACCTTTTTCATGACACACTCTGGAAAACATGCTGCATACCAGAATCTTTTCCTCCAGCTGATAGCAGTCCAATGCAAAGCCCATAGCACGGTTCCAAAGCTGTACCATTTCCTCCACAGGGCCTTCAAAATGCTGTACCAGATACTGCAGGAGCACTTCATCATAAATACCGGCGTGCACAATGTACTCTGCCAGCAAGAGAAGTTCCTCTTCATATTCAAATTCCAGCTTCAAAATCATCTGGCTGCACAGTCTTAAAAGAACCGGCATTTCTATCTGTTCATATCCGTATTCACAAATCAGGTCATAAGCCCCTACAAACATCTCCTGTTTCACCAGAATCGTAATCAGCAGCCGTTTATTTACCCTGGCAAATGCACGGAAGTCCATTTCCCGCAGCGACTCTCTCAAATTGCGGTTATCCATCTGGGATTCATAATACAGCAGCAGCTTTTTGCGTATATTCTGCCGGTAATCCTCACAGAAAATCTCCTGTTTCAAAACTGCTTCAAAAGAAGCCACATTGGCTTCAGTCACCGGAGATTCGTGTTTCAGCTCCCCACAAGTGTGCAGCAGCATGCCCGGATATTTCTTTCCGTCCTTTCGCAGCTTCCCGGCCAGCTCCTCCAAATCCAGGAGATTGTGTACATTGTAATCCACCGTATTCACATATCTACGCTGACTGCTGTCCTCAAACAAAACAGCGGCATCCTTGGTATACAGTGAAATATAGGTCGTCTTATCTGTGCAAAGATACACCTGTTCCTCTTTCATAGAAGCATGGCGCACAATCACCTTTCGGATTTTGGGGTCATCGCAGTAAAGCCGATAAGTAAAGAGTACTTTTGCCAGAGCCGTCCTGACATTTTCGTCCTGAGAATCCACACAGAATTCCTGATACACCACTGCAAAATCTTCATTGATTCTTCCCTCTTTGATTTTTTCTTTTGCAAAGGTCTCCATGTTTTTCTGATAACTCTGATAAGTTTCTCTATCTATCTCTTTATTCCGAATAACGTTGCTGTAGACAAACGCCTTCTTCGTATCACTTAACGTATTGTTGTATCCGAAATACAGGCGAATGACTTTTGGCAGTACCTTCTGATAGTTTCTGCTCATGGTTTCAATGTAATACTCATACAGCCCTGTGATTTTCAGTTCTGCCTGCACCGCCAGTTCATACCAGCGGAAATACTCCGGCTTTCTGGGTTCCCCCTTCATAATCAGCTGACAAATTCCCCTGACAGCATGAACGGAAGGGTATTTCTCATACACATACTGCAGGACTTCGTAAACCTTTTGGGAAAATCCTTTCATCTGTCCTGCAAGGTCAATGGCACGAAAAGCCATTTCTTCCGTGAGAATCCCGTATTTTTTGGCAAAAAGATACACCTGTATGGTAAAAGCATTCATTTTCCGAAATGCGGAACCATCTGCTGCCGCCAGTCTGCACGCTGTCAGATAGAGAAATGGACTCCTGCAGCCGATTCTGTACTGTTCTTCTAAGAGAAACATTTTCCTGGACTGGGTGCGCAGATTTTCTTCATCCAATTCAAAAATCATAGAAAGAAGCAGCAGACTGTCCACTCTTCTCTGATAAAGCTGATGGAGCCGCACAGCCGCAGCTTCTTTGGACTGTGTACTTCTCTCGGAAATCTCATTCAAATACAAAAACGCCCCCTCCAGAATTTCCTCCTGCTGAATCTTCTGGTTGTTTTCCAGGGAATCCAAAAGCCTTCTGGCTTCCTCCTTCCTGTCTGCGCGCACCTGTACATAAGCTTCAAAAAGCTGGCATTCTGTGGAATAATAGCCGTTTTCCTTCAGTTCATCCAAGAGTGCTTTCATTTCGGCGCACCAGGCTTCCGTATTCTTTCTTCCAAGCTCCAAAAGCAGGAAATCTCTGGCTGCTTCCAGCCTTTTTTTCTTTTCATAAGCTGTGACATTGACCTGAATATGGCCGTTTTTCGATGCCATAATCTGGTAGGTAATGGTCTCATACACCGTTTTTATCTGAATTCTTCCGAAATTTTTCCCCTTTCCGAGACATTCCTTCCGTATGATATATTCCAAATCATAGACACTGCCGATAAAATGCCCGTCTTGGATAACCTTTTTCTCTACTTCCAGAAAATCTCCCTCGGTCTGAATTTCAGCGCGAAGAAAACCCCATCCGCTTCTTCGGATTCTCAAGGTATCTTTTAAAGAAGTCTGTACCTCATAAAGTTCCAGATTTTCTTTTTCCAGGCTTAAATGCACAGGTTCCTTCAGCCCCGCGCCTATAAGAAATTCTTCCAGATTCTGATACGGCACAGGCGTTTTTACCATGGAGGCATAATACGGCAGCAGTTCTTCTCTGCCTTTTAACAGCCTTTTAAAGGAAGTATCTATAAAAAGCTGGTATGCCTCTCTGAAGTCTTCCTTTGCCAGACTGACAAATTCCTCCAGAGTCCCTACCGTTCCCTGAGATGTGCGCACTTCCAACTTTTTTATTCCAACAGAAAAAGGCACCCGGTACGTTCCGATACTGGTACTTAAAACAATTTCTCCCTCTATGCAATCTGTACTGTCCAATCCCTTGGTATCCACACCATAAGGAAGAATCATCTTTTCTCCTGAAAACTTTTCCTTACCCAGAAGAAATCTGCGATGTGTGGAATAAGCCATTCCCTTGATTTTTCTTCCGTCTTTTGCTGCAAACTGCAGTTCTCCTCTTACCTTTTCTTCCGGCATGGTACTGAAAGAAATATGACTTGCAGACAAATCCAGACCGGGTACTTCATATTCAAATCTTCCGTTTATCAGTTGTTCCATTCGTGTCTTCAAAATATCACCTTTGCCCTGTTTTATTTATAAAAATCTGATTATTGAATAATTGACAATATTCTGCTACTATGAATTATACACTACAAACTTCTGCTGTGCAACTTCAATACACAGCCTGTTTTGGAACATTTTTTTACCAAAAGGAGGTTTTTTATGCTGAAACACAAGGATCATTTTCACGGCAGCGACCTGGAAAAAATTGAGGAAATCTATCATATAAAGAAAGAAGACATTACCAGCTTTTCCGCCAATGTCAACCCTCTTGGGATTTCTCCCTTACTGAAAGAGACCCTGGCGAAACATGTAAACGCTATTACTTCCTATCCTGACAGAGACTACACAGGACTCAGAAAAAGTATCTGCCAGTACACGGGGGCACAGTTTGAAAATATCATTGTGGGAAACGGCTCTACAGAATTGATTTCTCTCTTTATCCAGACCACACATCCTCAAAAAGCCCTGATTCTGGGACCTACCTATTCGGAATATGAACGGGAAATCGCTCTGGAGGGAGGCCACACCCTTTATTATCCGCTGAAAGAAGAGGATGATTTTCAAATGGATGTGGCAGATTTCTGCCAACATCTGAATGACAGTCTGGATTTGCTGGTACTGTGCAATCCCAACAATCCCACTTCCACGGCCATTGCCAGAAAAGATATGCGGAAAATCCTGGATAAAGCCCTGCAGTACGGCATTTCCGTCATGGTAGATGAAACGTATGAGGAGTTTACAGACCCCAAAAGTAAAATTTCCGCAATTCCCCTTACCAATAATTACAACAATCTGATTGTTTTAAGGGGAATCTCCAAATTTTTCGCAGCTCCCGGACTACGGCTGGGTTATGCGGTTACCGGAAACCCTGACCTGCTGAAATACATCAACACCCGTAAAAATCCCTGGACCATTAACAGTCTTGCAGAAATCGCAGGCTGCATTATGTTTTCCGACAAGGAATATATCGAGAAAACCAAAAGCCTGATTACTGCGGAAAGAGAACACCTTTATTCTCTGCTTTCTACCTGGGACAGCGTAAAGGTATACCCTTCCTGCTCGAATTTTCTGCTTATGAAAATTTTAAAAGAGGATATTACTTCTGAAATGATTTTTGATTTCTGTATCCGAAGGGGATTGATGATTCGGGATTGCTCTACATTTCCGTTTTTAGATAATTCTTTTATCCGATTCTGTGTCATGAGTCCTGAAAAGAATCATGAACTGATAGAAGCATTTCGTGAAATCTTAGAAGAAACAAAATAATCTTTTTCAAGGCGCCGCTGTTTTGAATCTCAAACTCAAAACAGCGGCTGTACCTTGAAAAAGCTATCTTATCCTGCAAGAAATAGCAATACAACTTTTTAGAATTTTTCTCCGGAAAGCAGTTCATATGCTTCCACATATTTGTCTACGGTCTTTTTCACTACTTCCTCCGGAAGAAGGAAATCGCTTTCAGGATTTGCTTTCAGCCAGTCCCGCACATACTGTTTGTCAAAAGATGGCTGTCCCTGTCCCGGTTTGTAGCCTTCTAACGGCCAGAATCTGGAGCTGTCCGGTGTGAGCATTTCATCCCCCAGTACCACTTCTCCGTTTTCGTCCAGACCAAATTCAAATTTTGTATCTGCAATAATGATATTTTTTGTCAGTGCGTATTCTGCACATTTTTTATAAAGAGCAATGGTGTAATCACGAATCTTCTCTGCGTACTCTCTTCCTCTTCCCGGATGAAGTTTTTCCAGAGTTTCTACGGTTTCTTCAAAAGAAACGTGTTCGTCATGGTCGCCAAGCTCTGCTTTTGTTGTCGGTGTATAGATTGGTTCAGGCAGTTTATCAGACTCCTGTAACCCTTCCGGCAGTTCAATGCCGCATACAGTTCCATTTTCCTGGTAACTAGCCCAGCCGCTTCCTGTAATATATCCTCGAACAATACATTCTACAGGCAGCATATCCAGCTTCTGGCACAGCATAGCATGTCCTTCAAATTCCGGTTTCTGGAAAAATTCCGGCATTTCTTTTACATCTGTGGAAATCATATGGTTCGGAACAATATCTTTTGTAAAATCGAACCAGAATTTAGACATCTTTGTCAGGACAACGCCCTTGTCTGTAATCTTGTTTTTCAAAATGTAGTCAAATGCGGAAATCCGGTCAGTTGCATAGATAACCAGCTTATCTCCAATATCATATACCTGACGCACTTTTCCTTCTTTAAATGGTTTGTACTCCTGCATGTTTTCACCTTTCCTCTTGCTTAATAGTAGTTGATTCTTCTTTATTGTAACAAATTTCCCGAAAAAGGGAATAGGATTCCTGAAAAAAATACAAAATTTTTCTGTTTCGACAGATACTCTATCCGTTTGCCAAAACGTTCTTCTTTATTGAAAATCAAACAGCGACATCTGATTAGACTGTGGCAGTTTCCCAAACAGGCACAAATCATTCATCAAGTCAATCGTAGAAGCCGTCACCTTTGTCCGGTTTCGGAAGTCATCCAGGGACAAAAATTCTCCCTCTTCTGCCGCAGCCACCACAGCGTCGGCGGCTCTGTCCCCCAATCCTTCAATGGTATCCAGCGCAGGCATCAACTTATCCCCTTTTATCTGGAAGGTATGCGCATTGGCTTTATAAATATCAATAGGCACAAACTCAAATCCTCTTGCATACATCTCCTGCACAATTTTCATGTCTTTATAGGTATCCTGCTCTTTCTTGCTGAGCGTATCCTTTCTCCGCTCATAATCATCCATAAAATACTCCAGTTTTTCCTTTCCCTGGCACATGATTTCATAGGAAAATGCCGTAGCGCGTATACTGAAATACGCCGCATAATATGCCAACGGATGAAAGATTTTACAGTAGGCAATGCGCCAGCCCATCATAACGTAAGCCGCTGCATGGGCTTTTGGGAACATGTATTTAATCTTTTTACAGGAAGCAATATACCAGTCCGGAACATCGTGCTTTTTCATCTCTTCTTCCCATTCCGGCTTCAAACCTTTCCCTTTACGGACACTCTCCATAATGGTAAAAGCCTGCCCGTGTTCCAGGCCCTTATTGATAAGATAAATCATGATATCATCTCGGGTACAGATACAAGTGGTAATGGTTGCTGTACCGGATTTAATCAAATCCTGCGCATTCCCTAGCCACACATCCGTACCATGGGAAAGACCGGAAATACGCACTAAATCCGAAAAAGAAGTGGGGTTGGCGTCAATTAACATCTGCATAGCAAAATCGGTGCCAAACTCCGGAATCCCCAGACAGCCAAGAGGACAGCCGCGGATATCTGCCGGGGTAACTCCAAGGGCATCTGTACTCTTAAACAGAGACATAACCTCCTTGGAATCCAGCGGAATTTCCCTGGCATTAATTCCCGTAAGGTCTTCTAACATACGAATCATGGTAGGATCATCGTGCCCCAGAATATCCAGCTTCAGCAAATTGGAATCAATGGAGTGATAATCAAAATGGGTGGTAATAATGTCGCTGTTCATATCATTAGCCGGGTGCTGTACCGGAGTGAATTCTTCGATATCCCAGCCGATGGGAAGAACAATGATTCCTCCCGGGTGCTGCCCTGTGGTACGGCGGATACCGGTGCACCCCTGCACAATCCGGTTAATCTCGCAGTAACGCTTTCTCTGCCCCCGTTCCTCATAATATTTTTTCACATATCCGAAAGCTGTTTTCTCTGCCAGCGTACCGATTGTTCCCGCCTTAAAAGTCTGTCCTGCGCCGAAAATAACCTCTACATAGCGGTGGGCTTTTCCCTGATAATCCCCGGAAAAGTTCAAGTCAATATCCGGTTCCTTATCTCCTTTAAATCCCAGGAAGGTTTCAAAAGGAATGTCAAATCCCTCTTTAATCAGAGGCTCTCCACACACCGGACACTTCTTATCCGGCATGTCGCAGCCCGCTCTTCCCGAATAAGCCCGCACTTCCTCAGAATCGAAGTCCGAGTAATGGCATTTCGCGCAATAATAATGAGGGCTTAAAGGATTTACCTCTGTAATTCCCGACATGGTTGCCGCAAAAGAAGAGCCTACCGAGCCTCGGGATCCTACCAGATAACCGTCGCTGTTGCTCTTCCATACCAGCTTCTGCGCAATCATATACATAACCGCATATCCGTTTGAAATAATAGAATTCAGTTCTCTTTCCAAACGCTCCTCCACGGCTTTGGGAAGATTGTCCCCGTAGATTTCATGGGCTTTATTGTAACAGATTTCCCGCAGCATATTATCCGAATTTTCAATCACCGGCGGACATTTTCCTTTGTGAATAGGAGAAATTTTCTCCACCATATCTGCAATTTTGTTCGGGTTGGTAATGACAATTTCCTCTGCCTTTTCCCGCCCCAGATAAGAGAATTCTTCCAACATTTCCTCTGTTGTACGCAGGTACAGCGGAGCCTGGTCATCTGCATCATCAAAACCTTTCCCCGCCATAATAATTCTCCGGTACACCTCATCTCCCGGTTCCAGAAAATGCACATCACAGGTTCCCACCACCGGTTTATTAAAGGCTTCTCCCAGCTTCACAATCTTTCGATTAATCTCCTGCAAATCCTCTTCACAAGTAATGTCGGAACGGTCCTCGCTGCGAATCATAAAGGCATTGTTGCCCAGCGGCTGAATCTCCAGATAATCATAAAAATTCACTAATCGGGCAATTTCCGCCTCCGGTCTGCCGTTTAATACGGCCTGATACAGTTCCCCTGCTTCACAGGCTGAACCAATAATCAATCCCTCCCGGTACTTCAAAAACAGGCTTTTTGGCACACGGGGACGCCTGTGATAATAAACCAGGTGAGAATCCGAAATCAAGTGGTACAGATTCACCCTTCCAATATCATTTTTCGCCAGAATAATGGCGTGATAGGTAGGCATTTTCTGAATAGAATTCACGGAAACCGCACCTTTTTCATTCAACTCATCCAGATTGAAAATATCTCTTTCCCTGCACATCTGAAGAAATTTCACAAAAATTTCAGCCGTACATGCTGCGTCATCCACGGCTCTGTGGTGATGTTCCAAAGAAACTCCCACGGCCTTTGCCACAGTATCCAGCTTAAAACGATTTAACTGAGGCAGCAGAAAACGAGCCATTCCCACGGTATCCACAATGGTATCCTCTCTCTCTATCCCCAAATCCTCATAATTTTTCTTAATAAAACTCATATCGAATTCTGCGTTGTGAGCCACCATCACACAGCCCCTGCAGAACTCCTCGAAACGGGGCAGAATCACATCAATGGTAGGAGCCTCTGCCACCATACTGTCATTAATGCTGGTTAACTGCTCAATGCGAAAAGGAATGGGAATTTCCGGATTCACAAACTCGGAAAACCGCTCGGTAATGTTTCCGTTTACCACCTTAACCGCACCGATTTCAATGATTTTGTCCTTCATGGCAGAAAAACCGGTGGTCTCGATATCAAAGACCACATAAGGAGCGTCCAGGCTCTGCCCCTGACTTTTCTGGACAATTCCTTTCAAATCATCCACCAGATAAGCCTCCACACCGTAAATCACCTTAAAGTCCGAATCCTGCGGCACTACGCCGCCCCAGGCGTCAAAACAGTGATTGGCTTCAGGGAAAGCCTGTACCACTCCATGGTCCGTAATGGCAATGGCCTTATGTCCCCACTCATACGCTCTCTTAATAATAGACTTTGCGTCAGAAACACCGTCCATATCGCTCATTTTGGTGTGGCAGTGCAGCTCTACACGCTTTTGTGGATAATTATCGGAGCGCACAGTTCCAAAACTGGCAATCTTTTTAATCCCCACTACAGAGCCAATGGTCAGCTCACTGTCAAAGCGGTCTATGGTGGTAATTCCCTTTAATTTTACAAAGGCTTTTTCTTTTACCCCTTCGGTAATCTCCTCTACCTGGTCGTTGCGGGCAAACATTTTTACCGTAATGGAATCCGTAAAATCCGTAATAGAAAAGATAATGATGGTCTTTTCGTTGCGGATTTCCCGCTTCTCCAGGCTCATAATCTGACCGCGGATACACACCTCTCCCATCTCTGTCTGCACGGTTTCTAAAGGAAGCGCCTCATCCTCGAAGTCTCTTCCGTACAATACATCCGGATTATCCGAGCGCTTGACACTCCGTCTGAAATCAGAGGAAAACTTCTCGTTTTTCCCCTTAGTTCTGGGTGTTTTCTCTCCGCTGCCAACCTGTTTTGCACTCTTCTTTTCTGTATTTTTTACTTCTTCTTTTCGTTCCTCTGCCGTATTCTCCGCCTCTTCTTTTCCTTTTCCAAGAGTTGACATTTCTATAATATGCGCAGCCTCCTGCGCAATGCGAATATCACTGTTCTTTCGGAATCTGCTTTCCTTTGCTTCCTGATATTCGGCTTCCACTTTCAGAGAAAATTCACACCGCTCACAGAACACCTTTTCCATATAGTGAATCAGTTCCTCTTCTTTACTTCTTGCCAGTACTGTGGACTGCAAAAGCATATGCATGGTATTGGTTTCCGGAAACGTAATAACAGCATTCCGGAACATATTAAAGACCAGAATGCTGTAATTTTTTAGTTCCAGTCCCATGGAAGACTGATACGCTTCAAAGAATAATTGGGGCGTATACTGGCTGGAAAGTGTAAATTTCTCCAACACCTTAACCTCCATGGGAACTCCCCTGAAACACTGGGACGCAATGGCTCTCTCCAGTGCGTAGATATACTTTTTATGAATCCACTGCCGGCTTCGGATATAAACCCGAATATGGTCTTTTCTCTGGTTCACGGATACCTTTGTTACCACAACCTCTTCCAACAGGGCTTTCAGTTCTCCGTTTAATTCCAGATTCCGGAACACATCCAGAAATTCCTTTTCCATAACCGCATTGCCTCCATCTTTATTTCCAATTTGCAAGTTCTTCCCGCAAAGTAAAAAGCAGTTCTTCTTCCGGTACCTTTCGGATGATTTCGCCTTTCTTTATTAAAAGGCCCTCTCCTTTGCCTCCGGCAATTCCAATGTCCGCTTCCTTTGCCTCCCCCGGTCCATTAACCACGCAGCCCATAACGGCCACCTTAATGTCCAGAGGAAATTCCTGCACCATGTTTTCCACCTGATTGGCCAGTCCAATCAAATCAATTTTTGTTCTTCCGCAGGTGGGACAGGAAACCACTTCCACACCGCCTTTTCGCAGGTTCAGCGTCTTTAAAATCCGCTTGGCAGACTTAATTTCCTCTACCGGACTGCCCGTAAGCGATACCCGAATCGTATCTCCGATTCCCTGATACAAAATAATTCCCAGTCCCACAGCAGACTTTATATTTCCGGAATACAAAGTTCCCGCCTCTGTAATTCCCACATGCAGAGGATAGCAGGTTTCTTTTGCCAAAAGTTCATGGGCTTTTACACACATCAGAACATCCGAGGATTTAATGCTGATAACCAGATTGTTATAGCCCAAGTCCTCTATGATTTTCACTTTATCTAGCGCGCTTTCCACCAAGCCTTCTGCTGTGACACCATGATATTTTTCCACCAGTTCTTTTTCCAACGACCCGCTGTTTACTCCTACGCGGATAGGGATATTCCTTTCTTTTGCCGTATCCACTACCGCCTTGATTTTTTCTTTTTTGCCGATATTTCCCGGATTAATCCGAATCTTATCCGCCCCGTTTTCCATGGCTGCAAGAGCCATTTTATAATCGAAATGAATGTCTGCCACCAGTGGAATGTGTATCTGTTTTTTAATTTCTTTAACAGCTTTTGCCGCTTCCAGAGTAGGCACGGTACAGCGGATAATCTCGCAGCCTGCGGCCTCCAGTTCTAATATCTGGTTTACCGTTGCCTCTACATCTTCGGTAGGTGTGTTGGTCATGGACTGAATCAAAATAGGATTCCCGCCACCGATTTTCCGGTTCCCGATAGCAATGACCTTTGTGTTGTCCCGATACATACTGCCTTCCTCCTTAATGATTAATCTGCAGTAATTTCTGTTTTAATTCTCCCTCCAGACGGTAGATTTCCGCTTCTGCAGCTCTTCTCTTTTCCCGTCCTTCCTTTTGAATACTCATAACCTCATCAAAGGTACTGATTAAGGATTCATTGGTCTTCTGCAGAGTTTCAATATCTACAATACCGCGCTCGGATTCTTTCGCCGCTTCCACAGTAGCCAGCTTCAGAGTCTCTGCATTTTTCTGCAGCAGAGCATTGGTCATATCTGTCACTTCTCTCTGGGCTCTTGCCGCTTCCGTAGAATGTGCCACTCCAAGGGCAATCACCATCTGGCTCTTCCACAGGGGGATAGTATTGACAATGGTGGACTGTATTTTTTCTGCCATCAGCGTATCATTTCCCTGTACCAGACGAATCTGCGGTGCTGTCTGAATGGCAATCATCCTGGTCAGTTCCAGGTCGTGAATTTTCTTTTCAAACCGGTCGCAGAGAGAGTCCAAATCCTTTGCCGCCTGGGCGTCCTCCGGCAGACCACTGATCTGGGCTTTGCTCATAAGCTGGGGCAGTTCTGTGGCGCGGATTTCTTCCAGCTTCTGTTTTCCCGCCAGAATATACATGGATAATTCCTTAAAGTAGTTTAAGTTTAAGGCATACATCCTATCCATAATCGCTGCGTCTTTCATAAGCTGAATCTGATGTTTTTCCAGAGTTTCCACGATTTTATTCACATTGGTCTCCGCTTTGGCATACTTGTTTTTCATGGATTCCAGTTTGTTGGCTCCCTTTTTGAAGAATCCCATAATACCTTTGCGCTCTTCTTCCGCATCAAAGTTTTTCAGTTCTGTCACCACATCTTCCAGCAAATCGCCCACTTCGCCCAAATCCTTGGTGCGCACTTTGTCCAGCGCATCCTCCGAAAAATCCGCCATTTTCTTCTGTGTGCCTGCGCCATACTGTAAAATAGCAGTTGAATTGCGGATATCAATCTGTTTGGCAAAGTCATCTACCATCTTTCGCTCTTCCGGTGACAGAATACTGTCGTCCATCTTTGGCTCTGTGGGCTCTTCCTTCTTCACTTCTGCAACCGGTGCCTCCTCTTTTAAAGGTTCAAAAGTCAGGGTGGGTGTCACCGTAAAATCCTTTAATTCTTCGCTCATCTTCTATGATTCCTTTCTCTGAAAATTTTTTTCTTCCGTAAGCCCTTCCTGTGCCAGCATGGTTTTCAATACCGAAATGTCGGCAGAAACATCCCAGGCTGTTTCTTTATAAAAACTGTCCAGAAGATTTTCAAACGCTACGTTAATGGTATCCAGTGTATTTTCAATTTCCCTCTTGGCCGTTTTAATGTTTTCGCCTTCCAGACTCTGCTTGTCCAGTTCCTCGTAAGCATTCAGAAGTTTTACTGTGGTAGGAAGATAATAATCCATAAACTTATGTAAATCCTGAATCAGCTCCGGATGTTGTTCTACTCTCTGGAAAATCCGGAGAATTACATTTTCCATATGATAAATTTTGTTGGAAATTTCCACGCCTGGAATAGCGTCATTGCTTCTGCGGATTTCTTCGATATAACGGTCACCCTCTTCGATAACCTTTTTCACTTCCTCAGAAAGCTGCTGTCTGGGAGATTTTTTTTCTTGTTTCTTTAACTCTCTGGCATTTTCTTCTGTTTTCACATACTGCTCATAAGCTTCGTCACTGGCAATCAGACAAGTGCCTTTAGCATCCAGATGCCCCTCTAAAAACATGCGCTTATTAATCATTTTTTTCAAATCTCTACGGACAAATTTCTCCGACTTTCTTACGCTTTTTGCCAACTCTCTGATGCTTCCATAAGGTTTCCCATTGAGGGTTTTCACATAAGTGCGGAATCGTTTAATCTTCTTTCTCAAATGGTTACCGCAAACCGCCATAATCAGACTCAGTGCAGTAGCTGTCCCAAAAACAGCCAGGATAGTCCCCAGTTTTACCGCAACTGTATGCACAAACAGAGATGCAATGATAAATCCCGCTGCAGTCGCCCCAAACATAATGGTCAATGCAATTCCCAATGTCGTAAGCAAAATCCCCATGGCTTTTGCACTTCCCGTATTGACAAATAAGGCAAACTCTTCTCTGGCTTCCTTCACTCGCTCAGATGACGCAGGGCTTCTGTAGTGTCCAAAGGGCCGATACCTGTAATTGGTACTATACCCATTCCCCGGCCCGTACGGTTTCGGCTCTTTATCCTGCCCGTATGGCTGATTCATTCCCTGCTGCCCCCGATAACGGTACTGCCCGGCCATATTTCCTGCATTTTTCATACTTTGTGCCACATTTCCCAATGCGCTCTCCAGAGTCTGTCCCAAGTCCCGGTTCAGTCTGCCGAAGTCTCCTGTATCAATGGCATTCTGCACAATATTTTTCACATCTCTCCCCAAATTATTCCAGTCATTTCCAGACATATCCTTCACTCCTCACTCTCAGTCCGCATCCTATTTTTTGCGTCCCAATTTTCTATTTAAAACTCTGTTCTTTTCACTCCCTTAAATTATATATGAAAGAATCCAAAAAAGCAACGGAACTTCTCTTGCAATTCACACGTTAAAGTTTTATAATGGTAAAAAATTAATTAATGATAAAAAATTACATACCGCATTCTGCGGCAGAATGGAGGAAATGGACATGGAGAAAAAGAACATTGACTGGTCTAATCTGGGATTTGGCTATGTAAAAACCGATTATCGTTTCGTATCTGACTTTAAAGACGGAAAATGGGATGAAGGAAAAATGACGCAGGATGACAAAGTAGTCATCAGCGAATGTGCCGGCGTCCTGCAGTACGCCCAGACCATATTTGAAGGAATGAAAGCTTACACTACACAGGATGGACGCATTGTTACCTTCCGCCCGGACTTAAATGCCAGCCGTATGGCAGATTCTGCCAGAAGACTGGAAATGCCGGTATTTCCGGAAGACCGTTTTGTTGAGGCTGTTGTAAAAACCATAAAGGCAAATGCCGCTTATGTTCCTCCTTACGGCTCAGGCGCAACCTTATACATCCGCCCCTATATGTTCGGCAGCAATCCTGTTATTGGAGTGAAACCTGCAGACGAATATCAGTTCCGTATCTTTACCACCCCGGTAGGACCGTATTTCAAAGGCGGTGTGAAACCTCTGACCATCCGCGTCAGTGATTTTGACCGGGCTGCCCCACACGGAACCGGACACATCAAAGCCGGCCTTAATTATGCTATGAGTCTGCATGCAATTGTGGATGCCCATCAGCAGGGATATGATGAAAACATGTATCTGGACGCAGCTACCAGAACAAAAGTCGAAGAAACAGGCGGCGCCAACTTCCTGTTTATTACAAAAGACGGAAAAGTTGTCACACCGAAATCCGACAGTATTCTTCCTTCCATTACCCGCCGCTCTCTTATGTATGTAGCAAAAGAATATCTTGGACTGGAAGTGGAAGAACGGGAGGTATTCCTGGATGAATTAAAGGATTTCTCAGAATGTGGTCTGTGCGGTACAGCCGCAGTCATTTCTCCGGTGGGAAAAATCGTAGACCACGGAAAAGAAATCTGCTTCCCAAGCGGCATGGAAGCCATGGGACCGGTGACACAGAAACTTTACGAAACACTGACCGGTATTCAGATGGGGAAACTGGATGCACCGGAAGGATGGCTGAAGGTGATTGAATAACAACCTGGAGGGTGATGGTTTCTCACCCTCTTTTTTATTTCCCCAATGCCTCAAACATCCACTTCTTATACGCCTCTACCCCTGGCTGGTCAAAGGGATTCACTTCCAGAATCCTGGCCGACACATAGCAGGCGAACAAAAAGAAGTAAAACAACTGTCCGAAGTGGTAAGCATCCAGTTTCTCAATCTCCAGGATAAGGCATGGAAGCTTTTCTCTGTGCGCTTTTACCGTAGCATGGAAAGAGGCCTTATTCATATCCCAGAAATCTTTCCCGTTGAGGTAATCAAATCCATCCTCCACCCGGTCTTGTTCGGCATACAAGGACGCGTTCTGCTCCTGTACATCCAGAAACGTCTCAAACATCAGCGGCGCTCCGTCCTGAATATACTGCCCCACTGCATGCAGTTCCTCGCAGAATTCTGCCGCCACAGGGAAAAGCCCTTTGTTTTCTTTGCCTTCCGTTTCCCCGAAAAGCTGCACCCACCATTTATAAAACCACCGAAGCTGAGGTTCAAAGCCTGCCAGCATTTCCAGCTTATACCCTTTTTCATAATACATATTCCGAAGACAGGCATACTCATAAGCCGGATTTTCCTCACTTCCCCCTTTGTGAAGCTGTTTTTCCATATCGGCAGCGCCTCTTACCAGACTTTTCATATCAATTCCCGCCACAGCCATGGGAAGCAGCCCCACGCTGGTCACAGCAGAAAAACGTCCCCCTACATTTTGCGGAAATTCCAGAAACGTGTATCCGTGTTTTTTGCAGAGTTTTTCCAGAGAACTTCCCCTTGTGCCGGTTGCTATCATTCTTTTCCCTGCCTGTTCTCCATACCTTTCATACAAAAATTTCCGCAGGATACGGAAGGAAGCCCCCGGCTCCAATGTTTCAAAGTTCTTGGCAATGCAATCGATATAAACGGATTTTCCCTCCAGACTTTTCAGCATTTGATTTAACGCATAGGGTGACAGTGTATGGCCTGCATACACAATTTCTACTTTGCGGTCTGTCTGAATGGCTTCGATGACGGAACGGGCCGCATTATTGGAGCCTCCCACTCCCACGATTACAAAAACGTCTGCCTCTTCCCGGATTTCATCGGCCAGCTTCTGAATCCTTTCTGTCTGTTCCACATCTGCCCATTCTGCTGTATGAAACCAGCCCAGCGAATCTTTATAATCTGTTTCGCCCTCCAGAATCTGATTCAGAACGCTTCTTTTTCCTTCCATATACTCCTTTAATTCCTGATTGATATTGGGATTTTTGTCTTCTATTTTTAAATTCAACATTCCTTTTTTCCTCCTTGGATTTCCCTGTTTCCCCAACTGCTTCTTCCGCAAATAAACGAAAAGCAGGCTGTCCCCAACCACGCTGCAAAATTTTACAATTTTCCACATAGCGATAAAAGACAACCCACTTTCTATTATTTATCCTATTTTATCCCTTTCTCTCTGCCTTTTCTCAACCCATGCAAGGATGACAGTGTCCGTAAGCATCCATACAGTCCTCTTCCGGATTTTTCATACACAGATGAACTGCCGATTTTTTGAAGGTCAGAGGCAGGGCCAGAATATTCGGAGTTTCCCCAACAAATTTCTTCTTGGCATCCTCCAGAGCTTCTTCAAAGGTGGCTCTTGTTTTCAGTCCCATGCCCCTTGCATAACCAGGTTCCTGTGCGCCTACAATGTAAATCGCACTGGTATTCATTTCTGCAATATGTCCGCAGGAAATCATACTAAAGCCATGGAATGGATGGAACGCATTTGTAAAACGGTATTTCCGGATATACTCTTCGTTTGTAGCAAAATACTCGCCATAGCGGTTCACATCCGGCAGTGTGTTCATGTAATCATGCTGGAAAACATCATACATTTCTCTCAAATACGGCCACAGTTCATCATGGAAAAAGCCGTTGCACAGAGAAGAACAGATGATAACACAGTTATCACTCATGACACGTTTGTAACGCAGTACCTGTGCGCTTAAAGCCTGCATCATCATAATCGGGTTTGTTCCCATGCCGTCCCCGTAATGGAATTTCTGCGGCATACCAAATACCAGAACATCGTATTTCTTCTCTGCCCAGTGTACATAAGTCCTCTTGTCAGCCAGTTTCCAGCTTTCCGGCATCATTTCTTTTGCATAACCGGAATAAATCGCAATCTGTCTGGAATTTGTATCCAGGACTGCGTCACAGCAGAAGAATGGATGTCCCATTTTCTCTTCCATATGCATGGAAATCTCATCAAATTTCGTTCTCATAAGACTGCCTCCGTTTACAGGAGTAAAGTCTTTTCTGTGCATAACGGACGGAACATGGTGGCTGGCAATGCTCTTCCAGTTTGTAATACCGGTTGCGCTGTGTTTGTATCCACCGGAATATCCGCCATAAGGATTTCCCTGTACATGACCAATCAGAATCGGAATATCACATTCATATACATATTTATTCATGTAAACCGGGTCCCCTCTTCTGGTGGTTCCCAGATTCACCATATGCTCCTGGTCTTCGCTGTCGTGGCTGATAATTTGTCCTGTGTGCCAGAATTCATGGAACAATTCTTCTCCGAAAATAGCCTTTGCGTCAGATTCCTTACTTCTTGGGTGCAGACCGTTTGAGATAATGAATAAAATATCTTTCTTTTCCACACCTGCTGCATAGAGTTCTTCCAAAATATATTTGATACTCAGTTTTCTGTGGCTGGTCGCCTGTTCCCCGCCTTTTACTCGGTCCGGAACTACAAAGGTAACGGTACTGCCCTTATGAGCCAGTTCTGTCAGTGTAGGCATGCCGATGGGATGCGCCAAACTTGTGAGATAAGCGTCTCTTAATTTGTCTTCCGGTATGTAGTCCGGGTCTTTTACCGTTTCACCCGGAATAAAAATGTCTGTGTTATCCGGCAGTTCTGCTGCCATAGTTCCCTGTCCGTATTCAAATTCTAATTTCATAACCTTATTCCTCCTGATTTTATGCATTCATATAAAGACCGATGATTTCCAGATATTCTTCCGGATAGTAACCGATTTCACCCTGAAATCTGGTAAGAGCAATGAGTCCGCCGTCGATTTCCGGTATAGAAGCCAGCATGGCTGCATTGTCCTGCTTCAGCCCGCCTCCGTATACCATATCCATGCCCGCTGTCTTTTCTTTGACAAATCTGGCAATCTTCGTGATATATTCTTTATCTGCCGGAGTTTTGCCCGGTCCAATGGACCAAACCGGTTCATAGGCAATGGTTACCATGGATTTATCCACATCCTGCAGTCCGATTTCCAACTGCTCTCCCAAAACTTCCTGCCACTGCTCTTGTTCTTCGCTCTTTTCCCCAATACAGTACAGAACTTTCAGCCCCTGAGCTACCGCGCATTTGATTTCCTGATTCAAAATACGGTTCACGGCTTTGGTATCTTTACATCCGGCTTCTGCCAGAATCCCATTTAAGTTGTTCCGTTCCTCACAGTGTCCGATAATCACGGCTTCACAGCCCGCCGCTTTCATCGCTGCTGCCGGTCTTCCGGTTGTAAAGGCCCCGAAGTTTCCACCGGGCTGTACGTCATTCCGGAATACTCCCTGACAGCCCACCTGAACCGGACTTTCTTCTGTCTTTGCCCCAATAGCGGAGAACAGGTGAATTTCAGGGAAAAACATAGCAAACTCCACATCCTCTTTTGCATAAGGTTTCAGCTTTTCCTGTGTTTCCTTTACTATATAACTGCCCCATTCCCGAACATCCGCAATCCGGTTTACACCGCCCAACTCTGCAGGCACATCAAATCTCTTTAAATTCAGATAAATATGTTTCATCTTTTTTCCTTTCTGTGTTTCCCTTTTCAAACCGAACGAAACACGCTTTTACTTTTTTCCATAAAATCCGTTAAACGATACCATATCCGGAAGTTCTTCTCCGATAAGAGGTCTGCACCAGTCCAGAAAGGCCCCGGTCACACCATTGCCCTCTTCATTGATAAATTCCTCCGGCATGGTCCTCTCATACATCATAACCTCATCAATATCCACCAGAAACGCTTCTATATGATATGAATTTTCTGAAGTCCGTTTAAATGCCACCATCTTCCCGGACTCTCCATCAAGGGCAGCCCGGCATGCTGTTTCTCCCGCAAGCTGCGCTTCCTGACAGTCCACCGGACTTTGCAGACCAATGGATGCCCGGCCCAGAAGCCCCGGTTTTTCTCCTCTGGCTTTATACCCCAGCTTCTGAATCACCAGGTTAGCCAGATGAGAACTCACATCTCCGAAATACGTAGCCCGTTCTGTTTTAAAAACCGGTTTGACAACGGGTTTTCCCTCTTTATCTGTGAGCCCTTCACTGGCCACTACCACAATGCCGCTTTTCTCTTTCAGCCTATTTTCCACATCTTTTATAAACTGTTCTTCATCAAAAGGACGCTCCGGAAGGTAAATCAAATCCGGTCCGTATCCTTTCTCCCCGGCCAGCGCACTGGATGCCGTAATCCAGCCTGCATTTCTACCGGAAGCCTCCATCACCACTACATGAATTGGCAGGGAACGCACATCCGCACACAATTCTTCCGTACAGGCTGCAATATAGCGGGCTGCACTTCCAAAACCGGGACTGTGGTCTGTCACCGCAATATCGTTATCTGTAGTCTTGGGAATCCCCATAACACGGATATCCAGATTTCTGGCCTGACAGGTTTTATGCAGTTTCCCGCAAGTGTCCATCGTACCGTTGCCTCCATTAAAGAGCACATATTTTATCTCTCTCTTTACCAGAATATCTGCCATTTTTTCATAGTCCTCCTGCCAGATAGGGTCTCTGGACGTTCCAATGGCAGTTCCCGGAGTCTGCAGAAGCAGTTCCAGCTTTTCTTCCGGCACATTTTCTAATGCAAGAAAATGCTCTTCCAGAACACCTCCCGTTCCATTTTCAGCTCCGTAAATATGTTCCAGCTTTCCGTATTTTTTTGCTTCTTTGATTGCCCCGTACAGAGAAGCGTTTAAAACTGCCGTAGGCCCGCCTCCATGTACAATCAGTAAATTCTCTGCCATGCTTCTTTTCCTTTCTCAATCTTCTATAAAATTTGGAGTTCCCTTTGAAACACAGAATTTTTCTTTTCCATATTTCGGGAAGTTCTTTGGCACAGGGAAAAACGTGTTTTCCATATGACAAAAAACAGGGGCTGCCGCTTTCTGTAATTTTCTGTATACAACAAACGCGGCAGCCCCTCCCCCAATTTTCAATCCTCTGTTTTTCCTACAGCTGCACCTGACAAGTTTGGAAGCTTATTTTCCTGCCTCTTCCATAATGTCAAACAGTACATAGTCTTCAACTGGAACTTCTTCTTTTATCTTTCCTGCATCCAGGAAGTTTTTCTGCTGAATTTCATAGTATCCTGCAACGGTTCCGTCACCAACTTCTTTCAACAGTTCTTCGGAAGTAATCCATGCACCGTCTGTTGTCTGACCCATAGCCGTTTCTACATCTGTTTTTGTTTCATCTGCCACATATCCGGCAACTTCCTCAAAGTTTTCTTCTTTTGCACCGAAGTCCATGGCTTTATACAATGCTCTTGTGTATCTTACCAGCAGGTCTTTGTTCTTCTCTGCATATTCCGGCATACATACCCAGCTTGCCGGGTCTGCTGCAATGTCAGAGAAGTCTGCGTTGCTTACGAAAATCTGTGCGTCATCGCCTAACTCATCTGTGATAACCTTTGTGTTCGGTGACCATGGAGCACAGGCGTCAATGGAACCGGAAATCATAGCACTTGGCATGTTGGTAACTTCCATGTTGTATGGTTCAATATCGTCCATAGTAAGTCCTACAGAGTTCAGAGCGCGAAGCAAAATTGTCTCAGAAGATGTACCGGAAGCATACGCTACTTTTTTACCCTTTAAGTCTTCCAGGGAATTTACACCGTGGGATTTCAGCCCCATCACGCAGTCTGCATCACCCAACTGCTGGAAGCAGAATACGTCTACATTTCCCTGAATTGCCAGTGTATGAGCGCCAGGGCCGATATAAGCCACGTCCATAGAACCGGATTCCATAGCTGCAATTTCTGTAGGACCGTCATCAAACTTTGTCAGTTCTACTTCAATGCCTTCTTCTTCAAAAAATCCTTTTTCTCTCGCTGTGGTAACAACCCATAAGGAAGCGTAATTCGGCATGTAAGCCACTTTTACCTTGTCCAGTTCTTTGGACTCTTCTTTTTTCTCCCCTGCATCTGCAGACGCTTCTTTGTTGTCCTTGGTGCCTGCTGCCTTGTCGTCACCGCCGCAGCCTGCCAACATTGTCATTGCAGTCGCTGCTGCCAGTACCATTGCCAATAATTTCTTCTTCATGAAAAAATCCTCCTTAAAAATATAGTTTTTATGTTCTCACAGGTCGCCCCTTGTAAGTCCTATTTTCTAACCTCCAGGTATTCCTGGTATACCTGACCCCAGATATGGTTTTTCAGCTCGATGAAACGCTCGCTCATTTTTGTTTCCTGGTCTCTCGGATATGGAATATCAATATCCACCACTTCTTTAATCCGTCCCGGGCGGGCACTCATAATCACTACCCTGGTAGCCAGTACAATGGCCTCCTCAATGTCATGCGTTACAAAGAAACAGGTTTTATTCTCTTCCTGCCATGCTTTTAATAACTCTGTCTGAAGCTGCGTCCTGGTCTGTGCATCCAAAGCGCCGAAAGGCTCATCCATGAGAAGTACTTCCGGATTCATGGCATAAGCTCTTGCAATCGCAACCCTCTGTTTCATACCGCCGGATAATTCCTTTGGATAAGAATCTGCGAATTTTTCGAGTTCTACCATTTTCAGATATTTCATGGCAATGCTGTCACATTCGTCTTTGGAGAGTCCCTTTAACTTCAGACCAAACTCTACGTTTTTCTTAACTGTCAGCCACGGAAACAGCGCATACTGCTGAAATACCACACCTCTGTCTGTTCCGGTTCCCTGAATCGGTTTGCCGTCTACCAGAATCTGTCCGGCTGTAGGCTCTAAAAGTCCGGCAATAATATTTAACAGGGTGGATTTTCCACAGCCGGACGGCCCGATTACACAGATAAATTCATTTTCTTTAATATCAAAATTTACACCATTCAGAGCAACTACCTCTCCCTTACGGGTATTGTACTTTTTCTCTATGCCCTGAATACTTACCTTTATATTTCCCTCTTTTCCTGCCATCCTGTTAACTTCCTTTCAAAGAATTTAAGAACTTTTTCTGCAATCATACCGATTACACCAATAATGATGATGTAAAGCAGCATAGGTGTTGTCTCATAAGAGTTGGCCAGAGATTTAATCCTCATACCAAGACCTGCAATGGCTCCGGTGGACTCTGCCGCAATCAGAGTCGTCAGTGCAGTAGAAATACCAAGTCTTACTGCCGTAATGATAAATGGTGTCGTAGCCGGAAAGATAACCTTCACGAACAGCTGGGCATCATTGGCTCCCAATACTCTTGCCGCCTTAATCAACGTTTCATCCACATTGATAACACCCTGGAAAATCGTAACGGTCATAATCAGGAAAGTGGCCAGACAGATAACGATAATCTGCGGTGTACGTCCAACACCAACACCAATAACAACCAACGGTACATATGCTAATGGCGGGATATTTCTAATAAACTGAATCCACGGCTCAAGAATAAACCGTACCGGTCTGTACCAGGCCATCAGAAAGGCTACCGGCACAGAAATCACAAATCCCAGAAGGAATCCCCAGAATACGGAAATCAAACTGCTTCCGATATCCTGCAGCAAAATTCCTCTTTCTCCCTGCATTAATCCTATGGACTCCACTACTTTCACCGCATTTGGAAAACATCTTGCTGTCTGCGGCGTCACAGATAACAGCGTCCATACAAGCATGGCAACGATAAATGAAATAAACAGCCATATCCCTTTTGGTATTTTGCTAATAAAATCAGCACCGCCCTTGTTTTTTTTCCCCATTTTAAACCTCCGCTTTCTTTCGTTTCGGTATTTCGCACCAAAACACATTTCTTATTTGTTTTTCTATTGACATTATCCCCTATATAGGGTTTTGTTTCAACTGTATTTTAAGCAAACGTTTGATTGTTTTGTTTATTTTTGTGTTTTATTAAAGTAAAACATTGCGCAAGATAGCAAAAAAGCATAAAAATTTGAGCAGCGCCTTTTTTTGCGCTGCCCAAACCTCACATTTTTCTGTGCATTTTGCACTTTTGACTCTATTTTTTACATTCTTTTATAACGTTCTGCCATTTCCTCAAGAGAAACCTGTTCCACCAGCGGTGCTTTTCCGTAAGAACCAAACTCTACAATCAAAGTTCCGATAGCTTCTTTTACACCTTTCTCAATCACTTCTACCAATTCCGCCCTGTCCTTATCCGGAACCATTCCATACATAACCGTATCCATAATTGGCGGCAGAAAGGCTCTTGGGTCAAACTGCTCTCTCTTCTCTTCCAGCAGCTGATAAACGCCTCCAATAGACGGACTGTTTCTCTTTTCCGGATGTTGTGCGAAATATTCTTTCATATTTCTGGTAACAGCCAGACGAATATCCGTGTCTACATTAATTTTGCCAATGCCACAGGGAATGGCAGCTTTCAGTTCTTCAATGGAAATACCATGTGCATTCTGAATATTTCCGCCCAGTGCATTGATTTCCTCTACAATATATCCGGGTACTGTAGAGGAACCGTGAGATACCAGAACTCCAAAGAGATTTTCATGCATCATGCACTCTTTAATTGCAATAGCAATTTCTTTTCTCAGCTTTACACCTTTTCCTTTGGAAGCCCCATGCATAGTTCCATAGGAAATGGCCAGGGCATCACAGCCTGTTTTCCGAAAGAATTCCACTGCCTTTAAAGGATTGGTATAAGTAGAGGTGGCGGAAAATACATGGTCTTCCACGCCGGCCAGTACACCTAATTCTCCTTCTACAGATACGCCCCTTTCATGGGCATATTTTACCACTTCTCTGGTCAGTTCCACATTTTCCTCAAAAGGAAGGGAAGAACCGTCAATCATAACCGACGTATATCCACCTTCAATGGCTGCCACACAGGAATCAAAATTTTTGCCGTGGTCCAGGTGCAGAACAACCGGTATAGGTGAATTTTCTGCGTATTTTTTTACTGCTGCCGCAATATTTTTTGCGCCTACTTTTTTATCTTCCAGGGTAGCATTCTGAAAATCTGTGCGTCCTCCCATAAATCCGTTGGCCAAATCCGCCCCCTGCAGAATTGCTGCGGAACGGAACATTTCGTGTACTTCAATGGCTGCTTTTGCCTGTGCCACTGCATTTACATTAAAAGCCCCCTGGGCAAAATGATATTTGTCAACGGTTTCCAACAATGGTCTCAATGGTATTAATGGCATGATGATTCCTCCTGTTTTTCAATTTTCATTCCTTTTACAAAAGTTTCCAGAATATTGTAATTTTCATCTAAAATGAGTATATCTGCGTCTTTTCCCACTTCCAGACTGCCAATATGCTCCTCTGCGTGTATCAGTCTGGCCGGATTCATGGTAAGCAGCGGCAGAACGTCTTCCATAGACTCTCCCGTAAATTCGATCAGCCGCTTCAGAGCTGTTCCCGTAGTCAGCGTACTGCCGGCCCGGACACCGTTTGGCAGTTTGGCATCTCCGTCTTCCACAATCACATCATTGACTCCCAGCTTGTACGCTCCGTCCGGAAGTCCTGCGGCCATAATAGAATCAGTCACAGCTACCACTCTGTCATGGCCTTTTGCCTTTAAAATCATACGGACACTGCCCGGGTGCAGATGTCTTCCGTCACAGATAGTTTCACAGTATACATCGTCCGCTTCCAGCACAGCCCCCATAATTGCAGGGAAATGCTGATGAAACAGCTTCATGGCATTGCAGGTGTGGGTACAGGCTTCGGCTCCGTTTTCAATACATTTTCTTGACGTCTCATAATCCGCTCCGGAATGACCGATGGCAACGGTTATGCCCAGCTTTCTGATTTCAGGAATGGATTCCGGAATTCCCTCTACCTCCGGCGATACTGTAATATACCGAATGTTCCCCCGGGCTTTTTCCTGATATTCCCGTAAAAGCTCTATATCCGCCCCCCGAAGCAGGGATTCAGGCATGGCTCCTTTAAATTCCACGGATAAAAAAGGTCCTTCCAGATGAATTCCCAGCAAATCTGCACAGTTTTCGTGGTCTTCTTTATGCTTCAGCACTTCTGCAATGACCTTTTCCGTTTGTTCTTTGGTATCGGTCAAAATCGAACAAAGCCAGGTTGTAGTTCCCTGCTGTGCAAAAAAATAACCGATTTTCTGAAATTTTTCTTTGGAAGCTGCATTGACGTCAAAGCCGCAGCCGCCGTGGGTGTGAATATCGATAAAGCCGGGAACTACCGCATTGCCTTTGACATCATGGATGATTCCATCTGTAATTTTCTCAGACGGGCTGCAGATTCTGGTAATCCTCCCATCTTCCATACAGAGATTTTTTCTTTCCAGGCGGCGTTTTTCATATCGGTATACATATCCGCCGGTAATCCAGGTTTTCATCTCTATCCCTCCAGTGCAGCTACAAACTCTGTAATCTTCAGATTAATGTCCGGATGTCCGGTAAGAAGGGATACCGGGAAATCAGAAGTTGCCTCTCCGTAAGCTGTACGGCGTACCACTGCTCTGTGCCAGTTTCTGAAGCATCCCAGTCTGATTTTTTTTGCATGGGCAATTTCCCAGATACCAATGGTCACACAGTAATGAGGCATATCTTCCAGTGCACCGTTAAAATCTCCAATGGCATTTGCAGTTCTGGTTTCCTTTGTAATCTCCAGCACTCTGGTCTTCTGCGCCAGAAATTCTTCCTTGCTCATAGAAGCGTCTGCTTCGTTGAACGCCACATGACCATTGATACCGATACCGCCAAAACAAATATCCACACCGCCCAGCTTTTCAATCAATTCCGGTATGTATCCCAAATTTTCCGGATCCGGGAAAACCCTCTGTTCTTCCGGCATCAAAAGTTCTTTTTCGATTTTTCCATATACTTCACGGTTCATAAAGCCTCGAAAACTTAACGGATGGGTTTCCGGCACCCACTTTTTGTCGTCCTCCAGATATTCATCCATGTTGATGAACCATACATTTTTCAGGCTGATTTTTTCCGTATTTACCTTTTCCACAAAAAACGGATACTGTCCTACCGGGCCTACGGGGCAGATAAATACTGTTTTTTCCCCTTTTTCGTTGTGGGACTTGATTTCCTCTGCCATTTCCTCTGCCATAGAGCGAAACACCGCTTCATTGTTTTCCATAACCAGCACAGGAAGTTTCGGGTTATTGCTTAAAAGTTCTTCTCTGGTATAGCTGTAATATGCATGTCTCATATCAGTTCTTCCTTTCCATACGATTGGTCATTGTACTATAAATCTTATCTTTGTAGTTCCGATTATACGATAAGCACCATACATTTTCAACAAACCTTTCCCAAAAGCCCCTTGTTTTTATATTCTATTTAAGCAAACGTTGTCTTATATTTTGTTGTCATAATCCGTCATTTCAGTTATAATATGCTTATCTATTAACTCTTGTATTGTGAGGTTTGAATATGACTTTAAAAGAAATCGCCCAAAAAGCAAACGTATCCATATCCACGGTTTCCCGTGTTATTAATCAAAAAAACACAAAAGCAGCAAGCCCTGAAGTTCAGGAACGTATCTGGGAAATTGTGCGGGAGAGCGGCTATACGCCCAATACTTCTGCACGGGCGCTGAAAATGGGGACAAAAGCACCTGCTGCAATCACCTCTTTGCCGAAAACGATTTCCTGTATTTACGCAAGAGGAGAAACCGCAGTTTCCGACCTTTTTTTCTCGCATATTGCCAAGGCCATTGAGCAGGAAGCTTTTAAAAGCAACTTTTTCATCAAACATTCTTTCACTGCTCTTGATATTGCTAATGCGGAGGTTGCCGCCCGGGTAGCTAATTCTCCTGCCGACGGAGCCGTGATTCTGGGTCGTTATGACAAACAAATGCTGAAATTTTTCACAGAACATTATAAGCATATTGTATATGCAGGACTAAACCCCATGGGAAGCAAATACGACCAGGTGGTATGCGATGGAAGAGAGATTACCTACAGCGCCATTTCCTATCTCCATGAACTGGGGCATACTAAAATCGGCTATATCGGAGAGCAGAACAACGAAATCCGCTATACGGCTTTCAAGGAGGCTTTAAAATCCCTGAATCTGCCCTTTTTACAGAAAAATACAGCAAACGTAAAACTTTCCCACGAAGGCGGCTACCAGGGAGCTTATCATCTTATGGAAGCCAAATCCGACATAACGGCCATTTTCTGTGCCAATGACAATACTGCCATCGGGGCCATCAAAGCCATCCGGGAAAAAGGATACCGGATTCCGGAAGATATTTCTATCATTGGTGTGGATGACATCGAAACCGCCCAGTATCTCTCTCCCATGCTGACCACCGTACACATTCCCACAGAAGAAATGGGACAGCTGGCTGCCAAGATTCTCATTGACCGGATTAACGGCGGACACAGAATTCCTTTGAAAGTAATTCTGCCCTTCCACATTGCCAAACGGGACACCTGCGCAAAGCCTGCACGAAACGGGAAAACCTTTCTGCAAATGCCCCCAAGGTAAAAAAACAGCAGAAAGCTGCAATGGCGTTTTTCTCCTGCAGCTTTCTGCTGTTTTTTATTTTTTCACTCTCTCATATGTCCGGAATTCGTATTCAATATCAAAATACGTCTGTTCTTCGCTTCTCTCAGTCACTTTCCACTCTTTATCCTCATCCAGATTTGGGAAAAAGGTATCTGCTTCGTAGGCAAAATCAATTTTTGTCACATGAGCCTTGTGGCAGTAAGGCAGCATCTGTTTATAAATGCTGTCCCCGCCGATAACGTAAACGTCTTCCTTATATTTTTTCACTTCTTCCAGAGCTTCTTCCACGCTGTGCACTACAATGGCATCCTTTACCCGGTAATTCTTGTCCCTTGTAAGAACAATGTTCACCCGGTTCTTCAATGGAAGTCCTCCCGGAAAACTCTCCAATGTTTTTCTTCCCATAATCACCACATTTCCCGTGGTTGTGGTACGGAAAAATTTCATATCCGCCGGAATACTTACCAGCAGTTTATTCTCTTTTCCAATGCCCCAGTTGGCGTCTGCCGCTACAATCAGATTCATACTGTTCTCCTCTCTTACACTGCAATAGGTATATTTTTAATCTGTGGTCCTGCCTGATAATTTTCCACAATCAAATCTGCTGTGGTAAACGCATAAAAATCCTTGATTTCCGGATTCAAAGAAACCTTTGGCGCAGGATAGGTATCTCTGGAAATCAGTTCTTTCACAATGTCCACATGTCGGTCATAAATATGGGCGTCCGCAATCACATGTACCAGTTCTCCGGGAATCATATCGTTGACCTGAGCCACCATCATAAGAAGAATCGCATACTGGCACACATTCCAGTTATTTGCTGCCAGCACGTCCTGGGAACGCTGGTTTAACACGCCATTCAGCACCAGCTTCTCGCTGTTCTTTTCTTTGGTAACGTTGTACGTCATACTGTAACAGCAAGGGTCTAAGCCGCCGCTGTGCAGATATTCAAACTGATACAGATTCGTCATAATTCTTCTGCTGTAAGGATTCTCCTTCAGCTGCTTTAATACATAGTCCATCTGGTCAATTTTTTCGCCCTTATACAGAAATTTTCTGCCCACCACATCTCCGTAGCAGGTTCCGATAGAGCCGTTTTCATCCGCCCACGCATCCCAGATATGGGCGTTTAAATCATGAATATTGTTGGACTTTCTCTGATAAATCCAGAGAATTTCGTCCATACAGGTTTTTAATGCTGTTTTTCTTAAAGTCAGCGCCGGAAATTCCTTGCGCAGATCGTAACGATTTACCACTCCAAAACGCTTAATGGTATAAGCATAAGCGCCTGTATCCTCCCATTTGGGGCGCACCTTTTCTCCCTGTGTATCAGTTCCGTTTTCCAGGATGTCACGGCACATGGAAATAAACAAATTATCTGCTAAACTCATACTGGTTTCCTTTCTTCTGCTTTTCTCATGCTTTTTATTATACCCTATTCTCCTGTCTTTTGCTATACAAAAAAACAAAAGCGTCTCCCGGCGGAAAGCTTCTGAACTTTACAAATCCTGCAAAAAATGATACGCTTTAACAATAAATTCTTCAACGTGTGTTTTACTTTTTACGATTCAGAAAGGAGCCCTTTACAGATGAAAAAACTGATTATTTATTTATTGAAACCATTTTCCTTCCTTCCGGCCATTGCCATGATGTATCTCATTTTCAGCTTTTCCAGCCAAACCGGCAAAGAGTCCGGAAATTTAAGCCATGAAATCAGTTATCAGATTGTATCCGCAGCAGACCGGATTCTGGATAAAAATCTGTCTGAAGAAAGCAAAAATACCTATGCCGACAAAATTGAACTGCCGGTACGAAAACTGGCTCACATGACAGAATACTGCATTCTGGCCATATGTATATCTTTCCCTCTGTATGTATACGGAGTCCGGGGCTTCTGGCTCTTTCTTCTGGCCGGACTGCTGTCCGCAGGATTTGCCTGCACAGATGAATTCCACCAGTCCTTTGTTGCCGGACGGGGACCTTCCAAGCGAGACGTCCTTATCGACAGTACCGGGGCGCTGTTTGGTATTATTTTCGTCCAGATTTTCTGTCATAGCTTTACGCCTTCTAAAAGAAGGTAATAAAAAAGGAACTGTCCCGCCAACAGTTCCTTTTTTATTTTTTAAATTTCCAGGGACACATCTGCAAAATCCAGAAGTTCTCTCTCTCCCTGTCCATTGGTTACAAGAAGTCTTCCATCCTCCAGAATTTTTTCTGCCTTTACCACACGACACTCCTGATTTCCAAAGACTTTTATCTGTCTTCCCGGCACAATATTTCTCTGTCGATATTCTGGAGAAATGCCTGGCTTTTCTGCTTCTTTTAAAAGTTCATTGACAATACAGGCTGCCAGTCGGTTTCTGTCTGTCCGAACTCCTCTTTCCAGAATCGCTCCTGCCTTCCGGCGAATTTCTTCCGGGAATCCCTCCTTTGGTTCATAGAGATTCAGACCGATTCCCACTACGGCAAACTCTATCTCTCCTGTCTCAAAATCCGTGACAGCTTCTGTAAGAATTCCGCACACCTTTTTTTCCTGCAGATACAAATCATTGACCCACTTAATGCCCAGAGAAACCCCGCAGCACCCTTCCACCGCACGGCACACAGCCACCGCAGCTGCTGCCGTAATCTCCAGGCTCTGCCGCAGTGTCTTTTTCGGATAAAGCAGCACACTGAGATACAGCCCGCTGCTTTCAGGCGAATAGAACTTTCGTCCTTTTCTGCCTCTTCCTTCTGTCTGGCTGTTGGCTGCCACCAGAGACCCATGGGGCAGCTGTTTCTCCACCGCTAACTGTTTCATGACCCTGCTGGTAGAAGAAATTTCCTGAAAGACCTGCACCTCTGCCTCCTGGTGCTCCAGGAAACAACGGACAGCTTCTCTGGAAAGGATATCGTTTTCCTGCTTCAGCGCATATCCCCTGTTTGTTGCCGCCTGAATCTGATACCCCTCCTGACGGAGCGTTTTCACTGCTTTCCATACAGCGGCTCTGGACACCTGAAGCTGCCGCGCCAGTTCCTCTCCCGAAAGATAAGTTCCTTTTTGACTTTCCAACAACTCCAGAAGCTTTGATTTCGTAGACATTTGCCTTCCCTTACTTTCTTTTACCGCTCTTCACGGAAATAATTCACACCGCAGGATTTCGGCTGCGCATTCTCCTTAGAGAAGCGAATGGAGGTCACAACCAGCACCACAATCGTCATGAGGAACGGAATCATGTCAAAAATAGAGCTTGGAATCACCTGAGGTACATAGTATTTCAGAACGCTGAAACCGCCAAATACCAAGGCTGCCAAAATAGCTCTGTTGGGATTCCAGGTTGCAAAGATAACCAAAGCCACCGCAATCCATCCAAGTCCGTTTACGCAGCTTGTCACCCACACACCATTACAAATAATCATAGAACAGTAAGCACCGCCGATACCGCACAAGCCGCCGCCCAGCATCAGATTCAGGTATTTCAGTTTCGTAACCGGAATTCCCGCTGCATCTGCTGCCGCCGGATTCTCGCCTACCGCCCGGACATTCAGACCTGCTTTCGTTCTATGGAGATAAATGGCGCACAGAATAGCCGCAGCCACACCCAGGTACACAAAAATATTATAGTTAAAAAGCAGTTTTCCCAGTACCGGAATATCGGTCAGGAAAGGAATCTCCACCTTTCCCAGACTGTCCAGAATTCCTTCCGGCAGCTTTAAAGAGGTGCTTCCGCTCTTTTCCCTTACAAAATCACCTACAAAGTTACTAAAACCAATGCCGAAAATGGTAAGCGTCAGACCGGTCACATTCTGGTCTGCCATAAAGGTAACAGTCAGAACCGCATAGATAAGCGCACCCAGCATACCGGTCACAAAGGCTGCAATCAAGGCAAACACCAGATTGTCTGTCCAGTATCCCACCACAAATCCGCCTACGGCACCAATGGACATCATCCCTTCCACACCCAGGTTCAGATGTCCTGCTTTTTCATTGATAATTTCTCCCAGAATTCCGAACAGCAGAGGTGTTCCCGCAAGAACTGCTGCTACGAAAAAGTTTACAAAGAAATCCATTATGCATGTCCTCCTTTCCTGCGTGTCACAAATTTATACCGTACAAAGAATTCACAGCCCAGTACAAAGAACAGAATGATTCCCTGCAGCACATCTGCGGAATAAGCAGACAGGCCGTGAGCAGACTGCATAACGGTACTTCCCTTTTCCAGTACCGCAAAGAGGAAAGAAACCACCAGAATTCCTACTGGATTTAACTGTGCCAGCCATGCCACAATGATAGCCGTAAAACCTACGCCTCCGGCTACAGATGTGGTCAGTGTCAGGTCAGAACCGCTGGCCTGTACCATACCGGCAATCCCGCAGATTCCTCCGGAAAATGCCATGGTACGGAGCACAATCTTTTTATAATTCATTCCCGCATAGTTGGCTGTCGCCCGGCTTTCCCCTACGACACCGATTTCATATCCCTGCTTTGTAAATTTCAGATAAATAAAAACAATAACCACCAGAACAAGACCAATCAGCCAGCCTGCATGTACGCCGAAAATTTTATCCAGCTGCGCATTTTCTCCAAATCTGGCAATTTTCGGAAATCCTGAAGAATTTGGGTCTTTCCACGGGCCGTCACGCAAAAAAGAAATCAGATACAAAGCCACATAGTTCAGCATCAGTGTAAACAGTGTTTCATTGGTATCAAATTTCGCCTTGAAAAGTGCCGGAATCAGCCCCCACAAAGCGCCGCCCAGCATACCGGCCAGGAACATGCAAATCATCAGCAGCCAGTGCGGAAAATCCCAGCAAAACAGAGCAAAATAGGTGGCAAAAATAGCCCCCATAATAATCTGTCCTTCTGCACCGATATTCCAGAACCGCATCTTAAAGGCCAGCGTTACACCAAGAGCCGGAATCAGAAGAGGCACCATCAGCTTAATAGTTGCCTGAAAGGCCATAGTACTTCTAAATGCACCGGATACAATGGTTCCGTATACGGAAAATGGATTATATCCGATAAAGAGTATGAACAATCCCCCTGCCACAATGGCAAGAAGAACAGAGAGCAGACGCAGACGGATAATCTGGCCATGGGGTCTCTCACTTCTCTTCTCAATACGAATCAGGGGTTCTTTTCTGCTGTTTTCCATTATGCTTCTTCCCTCCTCTTACCTGCCATCATCAGTCCCAAATCTTCTTTGGTGGTTGTCTTGGCATCTACAATTCCCGTAGCTTCCCCGTGGCACATAACCATGATTCTGTCAGAAATCTGCAGAAGCACGTCCAAATCCTCTCCGATAAACAGCACGGCAACGCCCTTTTTCTTCTGCTCGTTAAGCAGGTCATAAATCGTGTAAGAAGAGTTGATATCCAGTCCCCGGACAGGATAAGCTGTCACCAGAACAGACGGATTTGACTCAATTTCCCGCCCCAGAAGCACCTTCTGGACATTTCCTCCTGACATCAGCCGCACTGGAGTATCCACACCGGGTGTTACCACTTCCAGCTTCTTCACCAGTTCCTCAGCCATCTTTCTGGCTGGTTTTCTGTCTATAAAAATCCCTTTATTTTTGTCGTAGGTTTTCAGAAGAATATTATCTACCATACCCATGGACGCCACAAGTCCCATACCCAGACGATCCTCCGGCACAAATCCCAGACTGATTCCCAGATTGGCAATCTCTCTTGGACTTTTTCCCACAATATTCTCTTTATTGTGCAGAATTGCTCCCTTATCTACCGGAATCAACCCTGCAATACTTTCACATAGTTCCTTCTGTCCGCTGCCGGCCACACCAGCCACACCCAGAATTTCACCGGCCTTGATTTCCAGACTCAAATCCTTTACAGCCATAGTTCCGTCTGCAGATTTCACAGAAAGATCTACGATTTTCAGTCTGGTAAACACATTTTCACATTTCGGGCGCTGGATTTCCAGTGTCACAGGGCGTCCCACCATCAGCTCTGTCAGCTGTTTTTCATTGGTCTCGCAGGTATTTACTGTATCAATACTCTGACCCTTCCTGAGAATAGTTACCCGGTCACTAATTTCCATAACCTCGTTCAGCTTGTGGGTAATAATGATAATAGCGCTTCCCTGTTCCCGCATCTTCCGCAGAATGGCAAACAGCTTTTTCGTCTCCTGGGGAGTCAGCACGGCAGTAGGTTCGTCCAGAATCAGAATATCTGCATTACGGTACAATACTTTCAGAATCTCTACGGTCTGCTTTTCACTGACAGACATATTGTAAATCTTTTTCTCCGGTTCTACTTCCAGTCCGTATTTTTCTGTCAGTTTTAAAAGACGTTCTTTTAATTCTTTTGGCTTTACTCGTTTCCCTTCCATTCCCATAGCCACATTATCCATGGCTGAAAATACATCTACCAGCTTAAAATGCTGATGAATCATACCGATTCCCAGTTTTCCTGCATCCATGGGAGAGTTGATGGTTACCTCTTTCCCATTTACTTTAATAACGCCTTCGTCAGGGTGATAAATTCCCGAAATCATATTCATAAGCGTTGTCTTACCGGATCCGTTTTCACCTAAAAGCGCCAAAATTTCTCCTCTGCGTACTTCCAGATTAATATGGTCATTGGCGACAACACTTCCGAAGGTTTTGGTAATTCCCTGAAGCTCAATGGCATTCTCTTTCTTTTCCAAAGCCAACTCGTGTCACCTCTCATTTCTTTTGTTGAATTCTCACATCGCATACTGATTCATTGTATCAGAGAAAGAAGTAGTGCACAAGGGCTTTTCTGCTTTTTCACAGGGCAAAAAGAAGGTGCTTCAACTTTCGTCTCAACACCTTCTTCTATCATTTTTATTTTACTACAATATTCTTGTAATACCAGTTGATACCGCCTGTAATAGTCGCATCATCTAAAGTTTTTCCTTCTTCTCCTACGGTTTTACCGTCATTCGTTTCCAGAACACCGTCAAATACGTTAAAGCCGTCTTCTACAATTTTCTTTCTGGCTTCCTCTACTTTTTCCTGTGTGCCAGGTGCAACGATATCTTCATTTAACGGAGTGATGTCTACCAGACCGTCATCCATGCCGCCAAAGTAGTTTTCAGATGTCCAGGTTCCGTCAATAACTTTTTGTACAGCCTGTGTATAGTACACCCCCCAGTTCCAGACAACGGAAGTCAGAGTTGCTTTCGGCGCATCATTCATCATATCAGAGTTATATCCAACGCCCCATACGCCTGCAGATTCTGCCTCAGTCTGTGGATTTGGAGTATCGCAGTGCTGTCCGATAACGTCACAGCCCTCTGCAATCAGAGCTTTTGCCGCATTGGTTTCTTCTGTTGGAGAAAGCCAGCTGTTTGTTACTTTTACATAAACCTGTGCATCCGGATTTACTTCTGCAACACCAATAGCAAACGCATCTGCACCTCCGGTTACTTCTGAGTTTTCAGAACCCATAGCTGCTACATAACCGATTTTGTTTGTTTCTGTTTTCATACCTGCTACAATACCGGATAAATATCTGGCCTGATAAATTCTTCCGAAATAGTTATTGAAGTTTGTGTCGTTTGATTTATAGCCTGTACCATGTGAGAAAATAACATCCGGATATTCTTCTGCCAGAGCTTCGCAGGTATCCATGTAGTTAAAGCTGGTTGCAAAGATAATCTGGCATCCTTCTTCGATACACTCTCTCATAGCCTGTTCAGTCATAGTCGGGTCTGCATCAGGAATGTTGTTTTTTCTGATAATCTGGCTGTCTTCCAGCCCCAGTTCCTTCTGCATCTCTACGATTCCCTGGTCATGAGCGTAGCTGTATCCGGAGCCGTCTGCAGGATCGCCAATGTGAATAACGCCTACTTTTAAATCTTCCTTTGCTACCGGTGCAAAGTTGCTTTTTCCATCTTCTTTGTCCTCTCCTGCATCCGCACTTTCTTCTGTCTGTGCGCTGTCTGTCTTGGAAGCATTTTGGTCTTCCGCCCCCTGCTGCTGTCCGCAGCCTGCCATTAATGTTCCAACCATGGCAAGAGAAAGTAACACACCTAAGATTTTCTTCTTCATGATTTTCCTCCTAAAGTTTTAATGTTATCATAGACCATTTTACAAAAACTATCCATGAAACTACATGATAGCACCATATAATTTATTTTTCAACCGCATTTTTCGGTTTTCTATGGGTTCAGAGTTTCATATACCATTTGAGAAAGTTCATGCATGTCGCTGTAAACGCCTTCCTCACTGTCAAATTCCCGGGTCATAATACACAGGATAAAATCTGTTTCTTCTCCGTATACAATCGCCACATCATGCTGTACATCCGAGGTTTCTCCCGTTTTATTGGCTACCTTCGTTCCCTTTGGCAGTCCTCCCGGTATTTTTACCGTATTTTCCTGTTTCAAAAGCAAATGCAGCATACTTGCGGATTTTTCCTGACTTATGCAGCTTCCCTTATAAATCTGTTCCAGCAGCTTTCCGCAGTCCTTTACCGTTGTAACGTTATCGCCTCCATTGTCCGAATCAAAGCTGGAATAAGCAGGATGAAGCGTTGTATGTACCTCTGTATCCTCAAAACCGTTTTCTTCAAGATATGCATTGATTTTACTGCAGGCTTCTGTAAAATCCCGGTCCGCCGACTGTAGTTTCACCAGTTCATTGTATGCTTCATTATCTGACACTGTAATCATTTCTTCTAACAGTCTTCCCACCTCTTCTACCGCTGCCTCTTCACTGTCCGCATACGCTTTCTCATGCTCCAGTATTTCTCCCATATTTTCATAAGACGCCGCCATTGCAAAGAGCTTTATCAGACTTGCCGGATACATGGGAGTATTATTCACGACGATTTCGTTGTCATAATTCATTTCCTGAATATAAACGCTCCACTCGCCGGAAAAATCACTCAACAGGTTTTCCACATCTTCCTTTAGGTTTTCCATAACCTGCACCTGCTCTTCTTCCGCTTCCTGATGCGCATCCTTACGTTCTTGTTTTCTTTCTTCCTCTGCCTTTTCTTTGGCAGCCTGTTCCTCTTTCTTCTGCTGGATTTCTTTCTGCTCTGCTTTTTCCGCCCTTATCACACAGGCACTGTAAATGCCAACGCCTACCCCTGCCAGGGCAATTACTGTCAAAGCTATTCTCTTTTTCAGTATCTGCCGTCTCAGCATTGCCTTTTTTCTACGGCGTCTTAACCGTTCCTGTTCTTCCGTCATCTTTCTGTGCTCCCTCTATTTTTCCAGATATTGCAAAATATTTCTAAAAACTTCTTCTTTCCCCTGTTCATTGAGAATCTCATGGCGCATGCCCGGATATCTTTTTCCCGTCACCTTCTGATACCCCACTGCTTTCAAAAACTGCAGTTCCTGCACAAATTTTCTGCCGTTTCCAATACAGGGGTCTTCCTCGCCTCCCAGAAACAATATGGGAAGCTTTTGGTTTCTGACATTCCATCCTTTTTTGCTATAGGCGCTTTTCATCAGATGAAACAGACTCTCAAATCCATCTGCGGTAAACACAAAGCCGCAAAGCGGAGATTGGTCATAGGCTTCTACCACTTTTTCATCTGAACATATCCATGCAGAAGGACTTCCTTCTTTCCTGAATCTGGACGCAAACGGTCCGAAGGCCAGCAGCTGAATTTCTTTGCTCCTGTAACTGCCGCCTCTTAGCTTTTTCTGGACTTTTGCCAGCCAAAGCCCTGCATCCACTGCCGGATTTTTGCTGGGAGGCCCTGTAAGAACCAGTTTATCCAGTTCTTCATCATACTGTTTCAGGTAATTCCTGGCCACTAATGTTCCCATACTGTGTCCCAGCATATAAAAGGGCAGACCTGCAAACCTATCTTTTGCCCACCTGGTAACCTGATGTAAATCTTCTATAATTCCTTTTTCTTTTGTATTATAAAAATATCCCAGGTCTTCTTTTTCCCTTACGCTGCCTCCATGCCCTCTGTGGTCGTGAATCACAGCCGCATATCCATGTCCTGCCAGAAATTTCATGAAAGGAAGATATCTTTCTTTATGTTCACTCATACCATGAGAAATCTGTACTACACCTCTTACCTTTTTCTCCGGCTCTGTCCAAAGCACAGACAGGGTAAGCCCATCCTGTTTGGAAATGAGTTCTGCTGTATTTTGTATCATCAAATCGCCTCCATTCCCTTAATTTTTCTCACGAACTCTTTCAAAACCTAAAAAGAACCGGCGCTTCCTATGCATACAACGTATGCCTCAAAAGCGCCAGCCCCTTCCGTGTCTTAATTAATCTTCTACGATCTCCAGAACATCTGCCGGACAGGCTTTTGCACAGATACCACATGCAATACACTTGCTGCTCACCGGTGATTCTTCTGCTTTTACCATAACGCCAAATGGACAGGCTTCTACACATTTGCCACATCCTGTACAGTTCTTCTTGTTGATCATGTATACGCCCTTGGCATTCTGTGTAATTGCGCCTTCCGGACAGGCTTTCGCACATTTGCCGCACTGTACACATACCATAGGCTTTGCATCGCCCTTTTTGTCAATAATCTGGATACAGGACTTGTCCGGGTCAAACTCCTTATAAAAACTCTGAGAACATGCTCTCACACACTCCAGACATGCCATACATTTTGCACCTTTTACAACTTTCAGTTTTTTCATGGTAAAATCCTCCGCTTTCGTGATAAAATTTGTATGCGCACAGCGCATTTCAGGTTGTTATCATCTGATAATTTTACCATTTTATCGGCGATTTCTCAAGAAGATTTTCCTATATCTTATAACTTCTCTCTACAGTTTTAAGAACTGTTCTACATTCACAATAAATACTGTGGCACCGCCCACGTCAATGGTAACCGGAGGTGCAGCATATCCCAGAACAGGTCCCTTGCTTCCGGCTGAATAAGACGGCGTAATCATGACTTCTTTTCTTCTGGAACACTCTTCCTTAATAATTTCCAGGACAGTATCCACTTTTTCATCTTCCGTACCAATCATCAGTGTGGCATTGCCTTTTCTCAGAAATCCACCGGTACTGGACAGCTTTGTTATGCTGATTTTCTCTTTATTCAACCGCTCTATCACAAATCCTTCGTCTTCTTTTCGTACAATGGCAAATATCATTTTCATAAGCCCATACCTCCTTCATCCTTTCGGATTCTGCCTGTTTGTGCACAGGTATTTTTCTATGAGGCTTATTATACCACATTTTACATCTTTAGGCAAAACAAAAAAGCCCCTGTATCCCAGGAACTTTTATACAAAAAAGCGCGAGACGGGACTCGAACCCGCGGCCTCGACCTTGGCAAGGTCGCGCTCCACCAACTGAGCCACTCGCGCATATTGTGTTTTGAGGTGTTATCTCAAGCACAAGACATAATATACTATAAAACTTTTTGTTTGTCAACTATAATTTTAAAATTTTTTTAACTCATTTTCTGAACCTTACAAAAACAAGAGCCAAACGGGATATTGCTTAACCGCAGCATCCCGCTTCAGGTACGCAAAATAGCGCTGAGCACATATTGATTGTTCGGAAAATTCTTATGAGTAATATCTTCCAGCCGAATCAGGTCCACATCCAACCACAATTCTTCTGCCACTACCATAAGATGCGAAAACATAATGCCAAAATTCATTTCTTCATATTTCCCCATGTGACTCACAGTATGCTTTTTGGCAAACACATGAATCCGGTTATCATACACAACAAAACGCCAGGGCTGGCTGTTCATGCTGGACGGAGCCAGGCGGGCTGCCTCTAAAAGCTGCTTCATCCACTGCCTCGGCACTTCTTTATAAACACATAACTCTTTTAAATCCATCCGCTTTGCGTCTACGGCTTTTCTTGTATAGCTTCCTTTGCTCTTCCCAAAAGCCATGGTAATCATGAATTTTAAGCTGCCTTTGTGCGGGTTTCCCATCTTCGGCTTTACACTGCCCAAAAAACAGGTTCCAAGCCCTTTGGTACATAAAAAGAGCGCAAGCTGTTCCATAATATAACCTGCATTCATCTGAGCCAAATCCTTTTCTTCTGAATAAAAAGAAATATAATAAGGTGCTTTCACGCCCAGAAAGTGAATCCTCTTATTTTGCCCCTTCGTATTGTCTATAATAGAAATATCTGTGCGGATACCGGGATTCAATCCTTCAATCTGCTCATAAAACTCCCTGAGTTCCTGCAGAATTTCGCTGTTCACAGGCTCCATTTCATAGCTGCGTACAGATTTTCTTAAAAAAATTGCTTCATATAAATTCATATTCTCACCCTCAGCTTATTTGTAACAATATTGTAACATATATAATTTGAATTGCAATGCTTATTTTCTAAAATTTCTATTGACATTTGCTCTTCTCGTATGTATTATTGTATTAAGCAATTAGTACAATAATACATTGGTTAGGAGGTGTATTCTTTATGTCATGGAACCTGAATTCTGAACGTCCCATCTATGCTCAGCTTATGGAACGCATAACCCTGGACATTATTTCCGGTATCTATCCCCCCGGCTCAAAGCTTCCTTCTGTAAGAGATCTGGCTCAGGATGCCGGCGTTAATCCAAATACCATGCAGAAGGCTCTGTCCGAGCTTGAACGAACCGGACTGCTTTTCAGTCAGAGAACCAGCGGACGTTTTGTCACGGAGGAATTAACTATGATAGAAAAAATCAAGACAGAACTGGCCTCTGAGCAGGTCAGAGAATTTCTGGAAAAAATGAGAAACATTGGTTTTGACAAAGAAACCACCCTGCAGCTGATTCAGCAGGCAGATGAAGAAGAAAAAGAAACAAAAAAGGAGGATTACACATGAAACCCATTTTGGAATGTCAAAATTTAACGAAGCGCTATGGCACAAAAACCGCTTTAGACAGCCTGAATCTTTCCCTGGAGCGCGGAAAAATCATTGGTCTTCTGGGTCCTAACGGCAGCGGCAAAACTACACTCATCAAACTGCTCAATGGACTTCTGACTCCCAGCGAAGGACGCATTTTTGTAGATGGACGAACTCCCGGAGTGGAAACCAAAAAGATCGTCTCTTACCTTCCCGAACGTACCTATCTGAATTCCTGGATGAAGGTCTGTGATATCATTGATTATTTTCGGGATTTTTATGAGGATTTTGATAAAAGCCGGGCCTATGATATGCTGCAGAAGCTGAATATCAATCCTTCCGACCAGCTTCGCTCCATGTCCAAGGGAACCAAAGAAAAGGTACAGCTGATTCTGGTTATGAGCCGCCGGGCCAGTCTTTACTGTCTGGACGAGCCCATTGCCGGTGTAGACCCTGCCACAAGAGATTACATTCTCTCTACCATTCTTAATAATTATGATGAAAATGCCACGATTCTCATTTCCACTCACTTGATTTCCGATGTAGAAAACATACTGGATGACGTGGTCTTTATCCAAAACGGACGAATCCGGCTTACAGACAGTGTGGAAAATATTCGCTTCCAACAGGGAAAATCCGTGGATACTTTATTCCGGGAGGTGTTCAAATGTTAAAAAAATTGTTTAAATATGACTGGAAATCCGTTTCCCTGCTTTTGTTTATTCTTCACGGGATACTTCTTTTCTATACATTAATCGGACGAATCGGTATTTCCATTGCCATGTCCCAAAGTGCCAGCCATGTTATAACCGAAGATTCTGCTCAGGTTTTTGGCATTGTAGGTATGCTTTACGTTCTTGGCTTTGTTCTGTTTATCTTTGCCATCATGATTGCTACCTTCGTGTATCTGGCTGCCCGTATGCAGAAGAGCCTGTTTTCAGATGAAGGATACCTGACACACACACTGCCCGTATCTCCGGGAAAACTGCTTTTTTCTAAAATCCTGGTTTTCTGTACCTGGTCCGTGCTGGATATTCTGTGCGTCACTCTTTCCATTCTGATACTGGTTACCTACAAAGATACCTTGTCCTGGATGGTGAATGACCTGAAATCTCTGCTGGATGTACTCAGCGGCTTTACCGGAATCGAAGAACAGACTTTGATGATTCTTACCATACTGGATGCTTTGGTTCAGTTTTTTGCCTATTACACCACTTTGCTGTTTTTTGCACTCTGCCTGGGCAGCCTGTTTAAAACGCACAAAGTTCTGGGAGCCATTGTTTCCTTCTTTGGTATTAATATTGGTCTCTCTGTCATCCGGACTCTGCTCTGTTTTCTGATTCCTGGACTGAATCCTTTCACTACCATGGTTTCTTCCGGAACAGACGGTTCTGTGATAACGCAAACCTCCCTTGGAGGCAATGAACTGGCTCTAATGGGATTTTCCCTTGCCTGGGATCTGGTATTTGCAGTTTTATTTTTCCTTGGCAGCCGATACATTCTTTCCAAAAAACTGAATCTGGAGTAAACATTCCTTATTTCCGGAATGCTGCAGACAAAAAACAGGCAGATGTGCGGGACTCTCCCGTTTCTGCCTGCTTTTTATAAATTTCTTTAACTTTCTATTTTCCCTCAGCCTTTGCTTCCTTTTCCACTTCCTGAATCTGCTTATCCACATCTTTTTTGAACTCCTGCCACTTATCCGGATGTTCCACATAATACTTGGGACAGTTTTTCCCGGTCACATCATAATGGCGAATCACATCTTCAGAAGTAAGGTTAAAGCGGTAGCAGAGCCATCCGGTAAGCCGTACCAGGGAAATGTAGGTGGCATCAGTAAAAGCGCCGGACTCATCTACATGACAGCATTCAATGGACAAGGTATCTTCATTTCTGGAATTGGAAGCATATGCAATCTCAGAGCTGGGGATACACTGTACAATTTCCCCCTCAATTCCCACCACAAAATGGCTGCTTGCCTTTGTCTCATGACTGTCTTTTAACCCCTGAAAGTAATCCCGGTTGTTTTTCGCCGTTGTCCCTGGATTTGCAGTGTAATGCACCACAATTCCTTTGACTTTTTCCAGAGGAGTTCCCGGTCTGGAATATTCATTGACGTCCAGCAAATCCACCTCAAAAGGCGGCGCTCCCACAAAAGATTCATTTCTTGCCTTTAAAAGCCTTCTCTCTTCTATTTTTTCTTTTATCTGACTGACCAATAAAAACAGCAGAAGAACGGTGCAAATAGCTGCAATAAACAGCAATATATGGCGGCGTCTTTCCCGCTTTCGTCTTTGACGGCGCAATGCTCTTCTGCTCTCAAAATCAGCCGACTCTTCCTGTTTCTTTCTGCCAAACATTTTCTCTTTTGTCCTTTCTGTGTTCTGCTTTTCCGTTTTTCCTGCCTGTTGTTATAAATCCTATGATACGCAAATACAAATTTTATGTCAATAGAACACAGATATTTTGTTTATGCTGCCAAAAAATACCGCATGAACCTGCTTCCTGCTGCAAATTCATGCGGTATTTCTTATTCGTCTATACTATAGTTAGGAGCTTCTTTTGTAATATGGATATCATGAGGATGTGACTCTTTTAAGGAAGCTGCAGAAATCTTGACAAACTGTCCGCTTTCTTTCAGAGTTTCAATGTCCTTTGCACCGCAATATCCCATACCGGAACGAAGACCTCCGATAAGCTGGAATACCGTATCTTCCACATGGCCTTTGTATGCCACACGGCCTTCTACGCCTTCCGGCACCAGTTTCTTTGCGTCCTGCTGGAAGTAACGGTCTTTGCTTCCGTTTTCCATAGCGGAAATAGAACCCATGCCTCTGTAAACTTTGTATTTTCTTCCCTGATACAGTTCAAAATCTCCAGGGCTTTCATCACAGCCTGCAAAGATACTTCCCATCATACATACATTAGCGCCTGCTGCAATGGCTTTTGTCATATCTCCGGAATATTTGATTCCACCGTCTGCAATAATTGGAATTCCATATTCTTTTGCTACTGCGTAGCAGTCCATAACCGCGGTAATCTGCGGCACACCAATACCTGCAACTACACGGGTAGTACAGATAGAACCAGGACCGATTCCTACCTTAACAGCATCTACACCAGCCTCAATCAAGGCTTTTGTTGCTGCACCTGTAGCCACATTACCTGCGATTAACTGTAAATCCGGATATTTTTCTTTGATTTCGCGTACAGCCTTTAAAATATTTGCAGAATGTCCATGTGCAGAATCTACTACAATTACATCCACTCTGGCATTTACCAGCGCATCGACTCTGGCCATAACATTTGCAGTAATACCAACCGCAGCGCCGCACAGCAGTCTTCCCTGCTCATCTTTTGCGGAAAGCGGATATTTAATCTGTTTTTCAATGTCTTTAATAGTAATAAGTCCTTTTAAATTGAAGTTGTCGTCTACAATAGGAAGTTTTTCTTTTCTGGATTTTGCAAGGATTTTCTTGGCTTCTTCCAGGGTTACACCTTCTTTTGCAGTTACCAGATTTTCAGAAGTCATACATTCTTTGATTTTTCTGGAGAAATCTTCTTCAAACTTTAAATCACGGTTTGTAATAATACCAACCAGTTTTTTTCCTTCTGTAATAGGAACACCTGAAATGCGGAATTTTGCCATAAGGTCATTGGCGTCTGCCAGTGTATGTTCCGGTGATAAATAGAATGGGTCTGTGATAACACCGTTTTCAGAACGTTTTACCTTATCTACCTCTTCTGCCTGTTCCTCAATTGTCATATTTTTGTGGATAATACCAATACCGCCCTGTCTTGCCATGGCAATTGCCATCCGGTGTTCTGTAACAGTATCCATACCTGCACTCATCATCGGAATATTCAATTTTACTTTTTTTGTCAGCCATGTTGCCAATTCAACCTGATTCGGTATTACCTCTGAATATGCAGGAACTAACAGCACGTCGTCAAAAGTAATGCCTTCACCAATAATCTTACCCATTTCTGTTCTCCCTTCGTTTCATTTATAGTATAGTAATATAACAAATTACGACAAGCCTGTCAATCTAAAAAAACTTTGCGCGGACAGCTTTTCTGAATGTTTTCAAGAAGCTGGGCATCCGGCTCAAGCAGGACTTTATACAGTTCTTTTTCATCTGGAATAAACATTGCAAATACTTTGTGATTGGGATTTCCCGAAGAAAAATCCAGCACCTTTGCTCTGGTATTATGATTCTGGTATTCCAGTCTGTGGGAATTCACCGGTGCCATAATATCCATTTTGCCCAAATCAAAGCTTTGGGCACGTTTTCTTTTAGCCTTGGACATAATCTTATCAATATCCAATTCTCCATTTACAAATACATACTCATATTCCAAATCCAGCTTTGGAAGAATGAAGTATGCCGCGATTCCAAGCGCCAGTGTTAAAATCCATGCAATGGGAATAAGCAGCCCCGCTGCAGCCGTAATGGCAATGGCTGCAATCATCAGGATCTTAATGGCCTTGTCTTTTCCAGTCTGCTCTTTTTTAATAAGCAGCTCTGAATACAAGTCTGTCATCTCAAGTTCCTCCTATATTTCCTATGTATTCTGATAAGTAGTGTAGCACAAATAAACCGGGGTTGCAAGAAAGGAAAAGCCGGTGTTCCAACTTTTGAACACCGGCTTTTCCTTTTTTATTTACATCATTCCCATTCCTGGAGCGCCTGCCGGCATAGCCGGAGTTTCTTCCTTAATTGTGGAAACAACAGATTCTGTTGTCAGTAATGTACCTGCAACGCTTGTTGCGTTCTGCAGTGCACTTCTTGTAACTTTTGCAGGGTCCAAAATACCTTTTTTCACCATGTCTACATATTCTTCATGTAAAGCATCAAATCCTGTACCAACTTCGGATTCTCTGACTTTATTGATAATCACAGCGCCTTCCAGACCTGCATTTGCTGCAATGTGGAACAGCGGAGCTTCCAGAGCTTTCAGAACAACTTTAGCGCCTGTCTTTTCATCACCTTCCAGAGTATCTACAACTTTAGCCACTTCTTTGGAAGCATGGATATAAGCAGAACCGCCGCCTGCAATAATACCTTCTTCTACTGCTGCTCTTGTTGCGTTTAAAGCATCCTCCATACGAAGTTTTGCTTCTTTCATCTCTGTCTCTGTTGCAGCGCCTACGCGGATAACAGCAACACCGCCAGCCAGTTTTGCAAGTCTCTCCTGCAGTTTTTCTTTATCAAATTCAGATGTTGTCTCAGCAATCTGGTGTTTAATCTGAGCAACTCTTGCAGCGATTTCTTCTTTATCGCCAAGACCGTCTACGATAACCGTAGTTTCTTTCTGTACTTTCACAGATTTTGCACGGCCTAACTGTTCCATGGTTACGTCTTTTAATTCCAGTCCCAGTTCATCAGAAATCACAGTACCGTTTGTCAAAACTGCAATATCTTTGAGCATTTCTTTTCTTCTGTCCCCGTATCCCGGAGCTTTCACTGCACATACAGAGAAGGTTCCTCTTAATTTGTTTACGATTAAAGTAGTTAACGCTTCACCTTCAATGTCTTCTGCAATAATCAGAAGCTTTGCGCCAGTCTTTACAATCTGTTCCAGAACCGGAAGCAAATCCTGAATGTTTGAGATTTTCTTATCTGTAATCAAAATGTATGGATCATCCAAAACGGTTTCCATTTTGTCCATGTCTGTAGCCATGTATGCAGAAATATAACCGCGGTCAAACTGCATACCTTCTACTAAATCCAGTTCTGTTTTCATTGTTTTGGATTCTTCGATTGTGATAACACCGTCTTTGCTGACTTTTTCCATAGCTTCTGCTACCATTTCGCCAACTTCGTCATCACCTGCAGAAATGGCTGCAACTCTTGCAATCTGGTCTCTGCCTTCAATGTTAGAACTCATATTCTGGATAGCTTCCACTGCTGCTTCTGTAGCTTTTTTCATACCTTTTCTCAAGATAATCGGGTTTGCGCCTGCAGCCAGGTTTTTCATTCCTTCGTGAACCATAGCCTGAGCCAGAACAGTAGCAGTTGTAGTACCGTCACCAGCTACATCATTGGTCTTTGCAGCAACTTCTTTGATAAGCTGTGCGCCCATGTTTTCAAAGCCGTCTTCCAGTTCGATTTCTTTTGCAATCGTAACACCGTCGTTTGTGATTAATGGTGCGCCGAAAGATTTATCCAGAACTACGTTTCTTCCTTTTGGTCCTAAAGTTACTCTTACAGTATCTGCTAATTTATTTACGCCAGCTTCCAGGGCTGCTCTTGCCTCTGCTCCATATTTAATTTCCTTTGCCATGATGACATTCCTCCTAAATTAATCTTTAAATTTACTGTTGTCTTTTCTTATCTGTTTGCAAAGTTTATTTTACTACAGCCAGAATATCGTTCTGCTTTACAATGATATATTCTTCTCCGTCCAGTTTTACCTCTGTTCCGGCATATTTGGAATAGATAACCTGGTCGCCTGCTGCAACTTCCATTTTCACTTCTTTTCCGTCTACAACTCCGCCAGGACCAACTGCAACAACTTCTGCCTGCTGTGGTTTTTCCTGAGCCTGACCCGGCAGTACAATACCTGATTTGGTTGTCTCTTCTGCAACTAACTGTTTTAATACAACTCTGTCTCCTAATGGTACTAACTTCATATCTATTTCCTCCTTAATCATTCCTGTCTTTTGTTATTAGCACTCATTTCTATCGAGTGCTAACCGATAGTCATATATTAGTTAATTTAAGACATTTTCGCAAGCGGATACATGAACCTATTTCTCCCACTTTACTCTTTATATCTCTTATTTTCATTTATTTTCTCACTATATTTCACTTTTTCTTTTTTGTGCAGATTTTATATTTAGTTTATAAACAAAAAGCTGCCGCCTAAAACAGCCTTCTGCAAATCCCACAGAATTTTTCTCGGCTCTTTTAAGCGTCAGCCCTGTTTACGGTTCTGTTACTGCTTTTTTTACCAGCTTCCGTTTCTTGATTTCTTCCAGTTCGTCGAAAATCACTTCATTTAATACCTTGATATAAGTCCCCTTCATACCGGAGGAACGTGATTCAATGACTCCGGCGCTTTCAAATTTCCGCAGTGCATTCACAATAACGGAACGGGTAATCCCCACTCTGTCTGCAATTTTGCTGGCTACCAGGATTCCCTCATCGCCATCCAGTTCGTCAAAAATATGAATAATCGCTTCCAGTTCTGAAAAAGACAAGGTATTAAAAGCTGATTTTACCACCTGAATTTTCCGGTTCTCCTCTGCATTTTCCTCATGCACAGAACGCATCATCTCCAGCCCCACAACCGTTGTTCCATATTCACTGACAATAATGTCTTCAATATCATATGGTTTCTGGCTGCGGTACATGAACAGTGTTCCCAGACGCTCTCCCGCAATATCAATGGGACTGATAATGGCCATATACTGTCCAATCTGCTGGCCTTCAAATCCCAGTGTCTGCAGATTTACATTTTCTTTTGTAGACAGCACTCCCAGCAGTCTTTCATTTAAAAGTTTATCAATATAGCCCCCTACCTCACTGTCTATCAATTCCGTAATACGCTCTATGCCGGGGCAGGTTCCCACACCCAGGACTTTTCCCTTCCTGCTCATGACCAGAATGTTGGAATCTAATGTCTCTACCATAACCTCACAGATATCATTGAAAAGTACCTTTGATGCGTGGTTGTTGTGAAGAAGTTTATTGATTTTTCTAGTCTTGTCTAATAATTGTACGCTCATGGCGAACCTCCTCTCCTTTTTACCTCATAGTGTCTGTTCCGGTGGCAAAATCATAAATTACCGTTACGAATCCTCTTCTTCTAACCATTTTAACATACAATATTCTTTAAAGCAACGTGTAGTTTTGCTATTTTCAGTCTTTTCTATAGTTTTTCTAATAATTCCTATTACTGAAACAATGAAGCTTAACCAATGGCAGAAAAACAGCCTGACGTGGATTCAGACGCCAGGCTGTCTCATTCTTTTTATTTATTTGGCGCTTCTGCGGTTTCTTTTGGTTTCATCATTACATAACCGCAGTGCTCGTCCGCACATACCAGTTTACTGCCTTTTTCCAGCATATAGCCTCCACAGGACGGACACTTCTCTTTTGACGGCTTCTGCCAGGACATGAACTCACATTCCGGATTGTTTTCACATCCGTAATACAGACGTCCTTTTTTGCTTCGCTTCACCACGACCTCTTTGCCGCAGAGCGGACAGGCTACCCCTATTTTCTCCAGATACGGTTTGGTATTCTTACAGTCCGGGAAACCGGGACATGCCAGGAATTTTCCATGGGGGCCGTATTTAATAACCATATTCCGTCCGCACTGTTCACAAACAACATCTGTAACCTCGTCCTCAATCTTCACCTGCTCCAGTTCTTTCTGCGCTGTCTTTACGGCTTCATCTAAGTCCGGATAGAAGTTTCGGATTACGGTTTTCCACTCTACCTTGCCTTCTCCCACACAGTCCAGAAGTTCCTCCATAGTGGCTGTAAAGTTTACGTCTACAATACTTGGGAAAGCCTCTTTCATAATCTTATTGACTACTTCTCCCAATTCTGTCATGTACAGATTCTTATTTTCCTTTGCTACATACCGTCTGGCTATGATAGTGGTAATGGTTGGCGCATAGGTACTCGGCCTTCCGATACCCAGTTCTTCCAGCGTTTTTACAAGGGCGGCCTCTGTGTAATGAGCCGGCGGCTGGGTAAAATGTTGCTGTTCCTTAAATCCCTTTAGACCGATTTTTGTATTTTCATCTATACTTTTCACTAACAGCTGGGTTTCTGCTTTGCCATCCTCGTCCTGGGTATAGACAGCCATAAAACCGTCAAATTTCAGCTTTGACGCAGCCACTGTAAAATAATATTCCCCTCCCTGGATTTTCACAGAAGTTGTCTCATAAGCAGCCTGCTGCATTCTGCTGGCTGCAAACCGTTTCCAGATAAGCTGATACAGTCTGTACTGGTCTCTGGACAGCGATTCTTTTACAGACAGCGGAAGTCTTCGGATATCTGTTGGACGAATGGCTTCATGAGCGTCCTGAATTTTCTTTTTGCTGTCATTTTTCTTTTCTGCAGTAGCCGCATAAGCTTCTCCGTACTCAGAGATAATGTACTCTCTTGCTGTTGCGTCTGCTTCCTCGGAAATACGGGTGGAATCTGTACGCAGGTAGGTGATAATACCAATGGTGCCGCTGCCCTTAATGTCCACGCCTTCGTATAGCTGCTGTGCCAGGCGCATGGTTTTCTGTGTGGAGAAGTTCAGAACCTTGGACGCCTCCTGCTGCAGGGTACTGGTGGTAAACGGAAGGGGAGCTTTTTTGCTTCTCTCGCCCTTTTTGACCTCTGCTACCTTGTAATCCACGCCATCCAGTTCTTTTAAAATCTTGTCCAGTTCTTCTCTGGAATGAATGCCCAGCTTCTTATTTTTGTTTCCATAGAATTTTGCAACGAGCGGCTTTTTCTCTCCATCCACAGAAAATTCTGCATCAAGAGACCAGTATTCTTCCGGAATGAAATTGTTGATTTCTTCTTCCCTGTCTCCGATAATCCGCAGCGCCACAGACTGTACGCGGCCTGCGCTGAGACCTCTCTTTACTTTTGCCCACAATACCGGACTGATTTCATATCCCACCATGCGGTCCAGGATACGTCTGGTCTGCTGAGCGTCTACCAAATCCATTTTAATGTCTCTGGCCTGTTTAATGGATGCTTTTACCGCTGTTTTGGTAATCTCATTAAAGGTAATTCTGCGCATTTTTTTCTCATCCAGCTTCAGTGCGTTGGACAAGTGCCAGGAAATTGCTTCTCCTTCCCGGTCGGGGTCCGTTGCCAGATAAACTTTATCCGCTTTTTTTGCCGCTTTTCTCAGCGCTGCCAGAATATCTCCTTTTCCCCGGATTGTAATGTATTTTGGTTCAAAGTCATGCTCTACGTCAATTCCAAGCTGGCTTTTCGGCAAATCCCGCACATGACCGTTCGATGCCATTACCTCATAATTAGAGCCCAGAAATTTTTTAATTGTCTTTACTTTTGCCGGTGATTCTACAATCACTAGATATTTCGCCATGTCATCCTCCTGCTCTGGCATAATAATTTTTTACCGGCTCCTCAATAAGCCCATCTAATTCCAATTTCAGTAAACTCTCTGTAATTTCACTTGTTTTCAGAGGAATTTCCTGAAAGATTTCTTCTATATTTTTAGGTTGTAAATCGAGACAACTATACACCATTTCTTCTCTGCTTGCAAGCCCAATCTTTTTTTTCTCCCTGAAATCCCCATTCTTCTCTCCCTGTTTCTGGCCATAAATCTGCAATTCACTTAAAACTGCTTCCACAGAATCCGCCACTCCGGCCCCGTCTGCCAGAAGCCGGTTGCAGCCCTCGCTGAGTGCATCCCCCACCCGTCCCGGCAGGGCAAAAACGGCTTTTCCCTGTTCCAGTCCGCAGTTCGCTGTAATCAGAGAACCGCTTTTCTTTCTGGCCTCCACCACCAGTATCAAATCCGCCAGAGCGCTGATTATCCTGTTTCTCCTTGGAAAATTTCCGGCATAGGGTGGTGTTCCTTGGGGAAACTCGGACAAAATGCCTCCGCCGCCACTCACTATCCGCTGATACAAGTCTTGATTCTGCCTGGGATAACAGATATCCACCCCACAGCCCAAAACGGCAAAGGTTGCGCCGCCTGCGTCCAAAGCGCCTCTGTGGGCACAGCCGTCAATCCCTCTGGCCAGGCCGCTGATTATCTGTACTCCGTATCCGGCCAGGGCTTTGGCAAACTCATAGGCCTGATAAGCCCCGTAGCGGCTGCAGGTTCTGGCTCCTACAATGGCCACACTTTTTTTCCCGACATCCGGCAACTGTCCTTTCACGTACAAAACGCCCGGCATCTTATCATAATCCCGGAGTTTTGCCGGAAATTCCTTTTCCAATGCAGTATAACAACAAATCTTTTCTTTTCGTTCCATATAAAAATCCCTTTCTCCTATTTCCGGTATTTGTCATCTAAGGTCCGGTAAAACACAGCCTCACTGATATGAGGCTCCCTGATAAGCTCCTCTTTGTCCAAATCCGCTATGGTTCTGGCTGTCTTTAAAATCTTATGATACCCTCTTACGCTTAAATTCATTTTTTCATAGGCTTTTTTCAGCAGCCTTTCTCCCTCCCTGTCCATCTGGCAGTACTTCTCAGTTTCCCTTCCGCCAAGAGAACCATTGAAACAGATTTTCTCCTCCCCGTAACGTGCTTTCTGAATCTCATGAACCCGCTGCACCTCTCTGCGGATTTCCAGCGAAGTTTTTCCTCTTTCTCTCCTCCAGAGCTGCTGGGAGGGAACGTCCTTTACCTCCGTACACAAATCAAACCTATCCAAAAGGGGGCTGCTGATTCGCCCCAGGTATCTGGCAACTTCTCCCTCCGTACAGGAACACCGGTTTCGGTCCGGGTAGTAACCACACGGGCAAGGGTTCATGGCAGCAACCAATAAAAAATGAGACGGAAATTCATACGTTCCATTCAAACGGGAAATACAAATTTTATGCGCTTCCAAAGGCTGTCGCAGAACCTCCAGAGCCATCCGGGAAAATTCCGGCAGTTCATCTAAAAAAAGGACGCCCTTATGTGCCAGAGTAATTTCTCCCGGCCGCGGAATTCTCCCTCCTCCTGCCAGCGCTGTGGGGGAAATGGTGTGATGCGGCGCGCGGAAAGGACGTTTTTTCAAAACAGGTTTTGTACTGGATAAAAGTCCGGCCGCACTGTATATTCCGGAAACTTCCATGCCTTCTTCCCTGGAAAGCCCCGGAAAAATTCCGGGAATCCGGCTGGCTATCATAGTTTTCCCTGCACCTCTGCTGCCTATCAGCAGCAGATTATGAAACCCGGCTGCCGCAATCACTGCCGCCCGCTTGGCTGCCTCCTGACCGAAAATATCAGAAAGATCCTCTTCCGGTTTTTCTTCCTGATACTCCCATTTCTTAGGCGGATTTTTCACAGCGCCCCAATCCGGGCGTCCGGCACACTCCAACAGTTCCCGGAGACTCCCTACTCCCAGAATGGGAATGTTGTCAAGAAACTCTGTCTCCTTTAAATTTTCCCGGGGAATAATGCAAAGACGGCACCCTGCCTTTGCTGCAGTATCCACAATGGGCAAAATCCCCTGTACCCCTTTTACCTCTCCATTCAGACTCAATTCCCCCACCATGCAGATGTCCCTTACCTGTTCCGCTTCCAGGCTGCCAAAAGCGCATAAAAGAGCCGCTGCAATGGGCAAATCAAATCCTGTCCCCTCCTTTCGGATATCCGCCGGAGACAGATTTACGGTAATCCGCCTGGCCGGAAAAGAAAACCCCGTATTTTTCAGTGCTGTCCTGACACGTTCCTGTGCCTCCTTCACCCTGGAAGACAAATACCCTACCATGGAAAACAGCGGCAGTCCATTGCTGACATCTGCTTCTACCTTCACTGGAATACAGGATACCCCTGAAATAACTGCTGAAATTATACTGCTGAACATAAGCAATACCTCCCAAACTGCAACGGCTGTCTGCAGACAGAAACACTTTGCACTATGAAACAATTCCCTATCTTCACAGCCGTTTCTTTTTTCTTTTTTATTTTTGGAAATTATCGGCGGAACCGCCTTGAAATTTAGATTTTGATGAAGTTCATTTTAACACATTTTCCGGTATTTTACAATGGAAAAGCACTAATTTCTTTCTCTTTACATAAACTATAATTAAATTCCTCTGAGGTATGCCTGTGTGAAAACTTTTCTAAAGCCCCTGACACCGGAAGAAGAACGCCATTATCTTCAGGAATACAAACAGGGCAGCCTGGAAGCCAAAAACATCCTAATTGAACGAAATCTGCGTCTGGTTGCGCATATTGTAAAGAAATATCAGGGAGCTTCAGAAGAACTGGACGACTTGATTTCTATCGGTACCATTGGTCTGATTAAAGCTGTCCAGACCTTTGACAGTGCCAAAGCAAGCAAACTTTCCACCTATGCAGCCAGATGTATTGACAACGAATTGTTAATGCTTCTGCGCTCCAGAAAAAAGTCTAACCGGGAAGTCTCCCTCTATGAACCCATTGGTACAGATAAAGAGGGCAATGAAATCAGTCTGTTAGACGTGATTGAAACGGAACCCGTAGATGTGGTAAAAAATTATGCGCTGAAACAGGACACCACCCTTCTCTATCGTCTGCTTCCTGAAATTCTAAGCCAGCGGGAGCAGGAAATTCTGAAACTGCGGTATGGTCTGTACGGGGAGAAAGAACTGACTCAGCGGGAAATAGCAAAGCGGCTGAATATCAGCCGCTCCTATGTGTCCCGTATTGAAAAAAACGCACTTCTGAAATTACGCAGTTTCTTCCCGTCTTCTTAAAATATCATAGACAGATACTTCAGCCTCTAAATCCACATACAAAACCTGCTGTGGATGAGGTGCACTTTCCATTGGCTGTCCGTCCTCGTCAAAAATTCCTTTGACAAGGGCTTTCACATTTCTTCCGTCAGGTTTCATCACTTCTATCGTTTCGCCCAGCAGGAACTTATTCCTCTGGGTGATACGGTAACGGCCGTCCTCTCTGCGCCCTTCAATATAACCAAGATACGTATAGCCTTTTTCGTACGTATTGTTGTCGTAAATCTGCGTGGTTTCATCTGGCTTTCCATAGAAAAATCCAGTGGTAAACTGCCGGTAAGTACAGCTTTTAATCTGTTCCTGATACCAGGGCATATGTTCCCGGTAAAGTGCCGGGTCTTTCAGATAATCATCAATGGCCTTTCTGTAGGTTCTGGCTACTGTTGCCACATAGAGGGCCGTTTTCATTCTTCCCTCGATTTTCAGGCTGTCAATCCCTGCTTCCAGCACATCATCCATATGCTCAATCATACACAAATCTTTGGAATTAAAAATATAGGTTCCCCGCTCATTTTCATAAACGGGCATATATTCTCCCGGCCGTGTCTCTTCTACAAGAGAGTACTTCCAACGGCAGGGATGTGTACAGGCTCCCCGGTTTGCGTCCCGTCCGGTAAAGAAATTGGAAAGCAGACATCTGCCGGAATAGGAAATGCACATAGCCCCGTGAATGAAGCTTTCGATTTCCATTTCTTCCGGTATGTGCGCGCGGATTTCCCGAATCTCCGCCAGAGACAGTTCTCTGGCAGTAACCACCCTAGTGGCTCCCAGATTCCACCAGAACTGATACGTTCCGTAGTTGGTATTATTGGCCTGGGTACTTACATGACGCTCAATTTCCGGGCAGACTTCTTTTGCAATCATAAACACTCCGGGGTCTGAAATAATCAAAGCATCCGGCCTGATTGTCTTTAACTCTTCAAAATATTCCCGCACACCCTTTAAATCATCGTTGTGAGCCAGAATATTGGCTGTTACATATACTTTTACTCCATGCTCATGAGCAAACGCAATTCCTTCTTTCATGTCCTCCATGGAAAAATTCTTTGCCTTTGCCCGCAGTCCGAAAGCTTCTCCGCCGATATATACCGCATCTGCGCCAAACATAACTGCAATTTTCAGCACTTCCAGGCTGCTGGCCGGAATTAATAATTCTGGTTTACGAACCATTTTATTCCTCCTGCTGTTTCTTAATGCTCAGAGTTACCCCATCTCCCAGGGGAAGAATCGATGTTTCCAGCAACTCATGATGTTTCAAAACATAGAGATATTCTCTCATTCTCTTGTAAATTGTCCGGTTGCGCCGCTCTACCGCAAAATGGGATTCTACAATATCTCCATCCTGCAGTACATTGTCGGAAAGAAGAATTCCTCCATCTTCTAACAGGCGCAGCACCTCCGGCAAAAAGTTGATATACTGTCCCTTGGCTGCATCCATAAAGATAAAATCAAAACTTCCGGTAAGCGTCTTCAAAATCTCCTGAGCATCCCCCTCAAGAAGTGTAATCTGTTCCTCCTTACCGGCTTTTCGGAAATTCTCTTTTGCAATGGGAATCCGCTTTTCATAATTCTCTATGGTGACAATTTCGCAGTCCGCCGGATTATATGTGCTCATAAGAAGGGTGGAAAACCCCACTGCGGTCCCCACCTCTAAAATACGTTTCGGTGCTTTTATCTGCAGAAGCACCTTCAAAAAACTCTGCATTTCTCTTCGGATAATGGGCACACGATTTTTCAGTGCCTCCTGTTCCAGATGATTTAAGAAAGGAGTATTCCCCTTATCCAGGGAATTCATGTAGGTAACCATTCTCTCATCTACAATCACTGCTCTGCTCCTCCCTCATCAGAGGCATTTTCCGATTCGCTTTCGATATCAGAGCTGCCTTCCTTCGCCGCCCCGCTTGCGTCTGTCTGGTCCGGCTGTCCCTCTGTGTTTTCTCTGGCCAGAATGGCCATCATCTCATCCGGGGTCATACTGGTGTTGAGGATATATGTGCCTGCCTGCAGCTTGCCCTTATAACTGGAAAGTTTTTCCTGTACCACAAAAATCTTTGCGTCTTTAATCAATCCCTTTTTTTTCAGGATTTTTCCAATCTGGTATACCGAATCATCTTTTTTCAGAACCACGGTAATATCCCGCCCGTTCTCTTTGGTTGCCACTGCTTCCTGATTAAAAATCTCGTATCCGAAATCATAAGCAGACTTGCCTATATAAATAACCGCAATAGCCACACACAGATAGACACCCAAACGGAAAAAACCGCCTGCTATAATGGATGATTTTTTCTGTTTTCTGATTTGTTTTCCCATACTGTTCTCCTTACTCTATGACAAATCAGGCACGTCCAGATGAATGCCCTGATGAATAGCGGTTCCGATATCCTGCAGCTGTCTGCACAAGGCCAGTTCTGCATCCAGAAAACGGTTTACTTCCGGTATCCCGGACAATGCATCCATTTTTTCGTCCAGGTCATCCATCTCCTCGTACAGCTTTGTTTCTTCGCTTGCATTCTGCACCCGGTAATTCAGGCGGCGAATTTCATCTACCTGCTCCTTTAATCCCGGAATCTTGAAAACCGCATCCAGTGCAGCACAATACTCCTTGTATGTGCTGCCATTTCGGATTGCGGAAACCAGCATTTCTGTACAGGTTTCAACAAAACTCATGTCTAAGCCTCCATGATGATTGGCAGAATCATCGGATTTCTCTTTGTGCGCTTCCACAAGAAATCTCCCAGAGAATCCTTAATAATGTTCTTGATTTTTCCCCAATCTGTAATGTGTTTATCCAGGCAGATGTCAATGGCATCCTCCACTACAATCCTTGCCTCATCCATTAAGTCTTCCGACTCTCTTACATAGACGAAGCCTCTGGAAACAATATCCGGTCCTGCCAGCAGTCTGCTGCTGTGTTTTTCCAGTGTCAGTACCACAATCATAATGCCGTCTTCTGCCAGGTGCTGGCGGTCTCTTAAAACGATATTTCCCACATCGCCTACACCCAGTCCGTCTACTAAAATAGCGCCTGTGCGAACCTTTTCTTTCACCTTTGCCGGTTCTTCTTCATTGAGTTCCAGCACATCCCCGGAAGAAAGAATAAAAATATTTTCTTTCGGAATACCCAGGTCTCTGGCAAGCCCGGCCTGCGCCTTCAAATGGCGGTATTCACCATGAACCGGTATGGAATATTTGGGTTTCACCAGGGAATAAATCAGTTTGATTTCTTCCTGGCATGCATGTCCGGATACATGGGCATCCTGGAAAATCACGTCTGCACCTTTGCGGCTTAACTCGTTAATCACCTTTGACACAGCCTTCTCATTTCCCGGAATGGGATTAGAGCTGAAAATAATGGTGTCGTTGGGCTTAATGGTTACTTTTTTATGAATGTTTGCCGCCATACGGGACAGGGCTGCCATGGATTCCCCCTGACTTCCTGTGGTAATCAGCACCACCTTGTCGTCCGGATAATTTTTAATCTGGTCAATGTCCACCAGCGTCTTATCCGGTATCTGCAGATAGCCCAGTTCTGCTGCTGTACCGATGACATTTACCATGCTTCGGCCTTCCACAGCCACCTTTCTGCCGTATTTATAGGCAGAATTGATAATCTGCTGTACTCTGTCCACATTAGAAGCAAACGTCGCAATGATAATACGGGTATTTCTATGTTCTGCAAAAATATTGTCGAAGGTCTTTCCCACGGTTCTTTCCGACATGGTAAAGCCTTTTCTCTCTGCATTGGTACTGTCACACATCAGCGCCAGCACACCTTTTTTCCCTATCTCTGCAAAACGCTGTAAATCAATGGCATCACCAAACACAGGTGTATAGTCCACTTTAAAGTCTCCTGTGTGAATCACGATTCCCGCCGGTGAGTAAATAGCCAGGGCTGACGCGTCCTGAATACTGTGGTTGGTCTTTATAAATTCAATACGGAAGCAGCCCAGGTTAATAGACTGTCCGTGTTTAATTACTTTTCTCTTTGTGCTTCTTAAAAGATTGTGTTCTTTTAATTTATTGTCAATCAGTCCTATGGTGAGTTTAGTCGCATAAATCGGTACATTTACTTCCCTCAGCACATATGGCAGAGCCCCGATATGATCCTCGTGTCCATGGGTAATGACAAAACCTTTGACTTTGTCAATATTGTCCTTTAAATAAGTTACATCCGGGATTACCAAATCAATCCCCAGCATATCGTCCTCCGGGAAAGAAAGACCGCAATCCACTACGACAATACTGTCTTCGTATTCAAAGGCTGTGATGTTCATTCCAATCTGTTCCAGTCCGCCCAATGGAATGATTCTCAATTTTCCGTTATTATTTTTTTTCAATGTTATTCCTCCAATTATTGTCCGTTCCTATTCAAAATCAATGTCATCTAACATAGCAGCAAAGACCTTATAAACTGCTTCATATTCCGTATCGTCTTCTACGAATACATAGCAGCCTTCTTCGTCGCCATCCTCAGAAATGTCTTTTAAAATGTACGCCGCACTTCCGTTTTCTTCGTCGTTTTCTTCAGGGTCAATAACCAGCAGGTAATTCACGCCCCCTACTCTTGTCTGCTCCAGAATCCCAAATTCCAGTTCTGTTCCATCTTCTCCGTCAAAAATTACTGTTTCCATTTTTTTCGTCCTTTCTCTTTTTATTTTTTAGGCATACACAGAACCCGGAAACACGTTCGTTTCTGCCCGAACCTGCCGCTTATGGTTCAGGCTTGCAATCAAACGGTATCCGGGTTTGCTTTTGCATCTAAATAGCCCTGCAGAATAAATACAGCCGCTATCATATCTACATATTTACCTCTGTTTTCTCTTCGCACACCGGTTTCCATCAGCGTACGGTTGGCTTCCACTGTCGTAAGCCTTTCATCCCACATAACAACGGGCAGTCCCAATCTTCGTTCCAACGTTTCTTTTAGCTGCAGTGATTTTTCCGCCCGTTCTCCGATAGTATTGTTCATATTCTTTGGAAATCCCAGAACAATTTCTTCCACTTCGTATTCTTTCACCAGTTCTTCCACTCTGCGCAGAGATTTCCGCAGCTTGTTTTCCTCTTCTCTTCTGATGATTTCCACGCCCTGGGCTGTCAGTCCCAAGGGGTCACTGACTGCCACCCCTATGGTCTTTGAGCCATAATCCAGTCCCATAATCCTCATAGCTTAACCGCGCTTCCAGGATTCGTTTTTAATGTATTCCTTCAGAAGTTCTTCTACCAGCTCGTCCCGTTCTACTTTCATAATTGTACTTCTGGCACCCTTGTAGCTGGTAATGTAAGTCGGGTCTCCTGACATGATATAGCCCACAATCTGGTTCACCGGATTGTATCCCTTTTCCGCCATCGCATTGTAAACCAAATCCAGGACTTCCTTCACGCGCACTTCCGGAGCTGTTTTTACATTAAAATATTGTGTATTTTCTAAATTTGCCATACGATTCACGCCCTTATCTCTCATTCTACTACTGCAACTATGATACTATTTTAATATATCTTGTTTGGAAATTCAACTATTATATTGTGCAAATAAAAATCCCATCTTCGACAGAATCCACAACTTTCCCCGTACGAATACAGTTTTCCAGGTTTTTTTCTGTCTTTACAGCAGCTCTCAGATATTCTTTTGTATGCCCTGTCCAGTAAGTTTCTCCCTTGATTTCCATGGTTTCTTCAAAGAGAATTTCCACTTCCTGTCCCACAAAATGACTCATATATTTTTCCATATGTTCTTTTCCAAGCTGAATCAGCACATGGCTTCTCTCTGTCTTTACCTGCTCCAGCACCTGGTTTTCCATACCGTCTGCCCGTGTCCCCTGTCTCCTGGAATATTTAAAAATATGGGTTTCATAAAAGTCCGCCTGCTCAATCATAGCTTTGGATTCAGCAAATTCCTCTTCTGTCTCTCCCGGAAATCCTACAATGACATCCGTAGTCAGCGCAGGATTTTCAAAATGCTTCCGCAGGATTTCGCAGCCCTTTAAATATTCCTCTGCTGTGTAACGACGGTTCATGCGTTTCAAGGTCTCATTGCAGCCGCTTTGTAGAGACAGATGAAAATGAGGGCAAATTTTAGGCATACTGCCCAGTGCTGCTGCAAATTCTTCGGTTACAATTCTGGGTTCTAAGGAACCCAGACGGATTCTTTTCACTCCCGGCACTGCATGTACGTCCTGAATCAGAGACAGCAGCGTTTCCCCACAGTCCACGCCGTAAGAACTCAGATGAATACCGGTCAGTACAAACTCCTGATAGCCGTTTTTTGTCAGACGTTCCACCTCTGTCAGTACGTCTTCCTTTTTCCGGCTGCGTACCCTTCCTCTCACATAAGGAATGATACAGTAACTGCAGAACTGGTTGCAGCCGTCCTGCACTTTCAGATATGCTCTGGTGTGCTCTCCTGCTCTGGACAACTGCAAGTCCTCATACTCTACAGGAGTCTCCAGATTCACCACTTCCCGTTCCTGTCCCTGGTTCTTTTTATAATTTTCCAGTATAAAGAGCAAATCCTGCTTCCGGTTATTTCCCAGCACAATGTCAATGGCATCATCGATTTTATCCATATCTTTCTGTGCCTGCACATAACACCCCGCCGCAATGACAATGGCATCGGGATTCATCTTTCTGGCTTTGTGCAGCATCTGTCTTGACTTTCTGTCAGCAATATTGGTAACCGTACAGGTATTGATAATATAAACGTCTGCTCCCGGCTCAAAGGGAACAATTTCATATCCTGCTGTTTCCAGCATCTGCTGCATAGCCTCCAGTTCATAAGCGTTGACCTTGCAGCCCAGATTATGCAATGCGACTCTTTTTTTCATAATTCCACCTTTCCTGTTTTTTAGACCTAGCGTTTTGACGAATTGTTTTCATTTTCTTTGTATTTTATTTCTCCCTTTTTTATATTGACTTTTCCTGCCAATAACGGTAACATTATCCTTGTAAAATGCAATTAAAAAATCTGATGTAAGGGAGGATTTTATTCCAATGAAAACAGTTAAAATTTCACTCAATTCCATTGACAAGGTTAAATCCTTTGTAAATGAAATCACAAAATTTGATTATGATTTTGATTTAGTATCCGGCAGATATGTCATCGACGCTAAATCCATCATGGGTATTTTTTCTTTAGATTTATCTAAGGCTATCGATTTAAACATTCATGCAACAGACGCTGCTTTAGATGAAATCCTGGAAGTATTAAAACCATACTTAATCTAATTTAAGTGCGTATTCATATTTTTTAAAAGACTGCTGCTTTTGCAGCAGTCTTTTTTCTTATTCGCAGATAATGGTTTCTGCAGTTTCCACAGCCTCTTTCATCATCTCGTCGATTTTTTCCTGTAACTTTTCTTCAGAACGTTTAATTACCTGAAGATTCGGCTTTGTCACCGGATGTTTCGCCACAAAGATGGTACAGCAGTCTTCGTAAGGCAAAATAGAAGTCTCATAAGTATTGATTTTCAGCGCTACGTCTACGATTTCCTGCTTGTCAAATCCGATAACCGGACGGAATACCGGCATGGTACACACTTCATTTGTTGCTGCCAGGCTGTGAATCGTCTGACTGGCCACCTGCCCAATACTTTCCCCTGTAATCAGCCCCAGACAACCGTCTTTCTTTGCAAACTCTTCGGCAATTTTCATCATGTAGCGGCGCATGATAATGGTCAGTTCCTCATGAGGACATTTATCGTAAATGTACAGCTGTATGTCTGTAAAATTCACCACATGCAGGCGGATAGGACCGCTGTATCTGGCTACCAGTTTTGCTAAATCCACAACTTTCTGTTTGGCCCTCTCACTGGTGTACGGCGGCGCATGGAAGTATACCGCGTCGATTTTCACACCTCTTTTAGCAATCATATAGCCTGCCACAGGACTGTCAATACCGCCGGAAAGCAGCAGCATAGCGCTTCCGTTAGTTCCCAGAGGCATACCGCCCGGTCCCGGAATGTTTTCAGAATAGAGATAGATTTTGCTTCGGATTTCCACATTGACAAACACGTCCGGTTTGTGTACATCCACTTTCATATTCGGGCAGGCGTCTAAAATTATGCCGCCAAGAGCGCTGCTGACTTCCATGGACTGCATGGGGTAGGTTTTCTTATTTCTTCTGGTATTTACCTTAAAGGTCAGTTCTTGATCTCCGTACAGTTTTTTCACATAAGCAGCGACTTCTTCGGACAATCTCTCAAAGCCTTCGTCTTCCAGTACAACAGCAGGACAAATGCTGAAAATACCAAATACCCTCTTTAAAGCTTCTATGGTTTCTTCATAGTCAAATGCACTTTCCGTATAGACGAAAATACGTCCCATTTCTTTTACAATACGGAATTTGCCTTCTACGTCTTTCAACTGATACTTTATCTGCTCTACCAGAGCGTCCTCAAAAATATAACGGTTTTTGCCCTTAATGGCAATCTCTGCATATTTAATCAAAAATGCTTTATACATAATCTTTTTCCTCTCTGTTATCTTCTGGCATATCTGCGCAGCATGGGAAGCACTTCTCTTAATACTTCCAGGGTATAAGCCAGTTCTTCTCTTGTGGTAAACTCACACAGACTGAAGCGAATGGCGGATTCCTTTCTCTCTGGCGACAGGCGCAAAGCCCCTAAAGAGGCACTTCCTGCCCGCTTGTGACTGGAGCAGGCGCTTCCCGCAGAAACATAAATCTGCCGGTCTTCCAGGGTATGGAGAAGCACTTCGCTCCGCACACCTAAAAAGCTGACATTTAAAATATGGGGCGCTCCCTTCTCCGGTTCCGGTCCGTTAATTTCTACTTGTTCCATTTTCTCCAGCTCTGCCGCAAGATATGTTTTCAGTTCTCTCATACGGGCGGTATCTGCTTCCAGATTCTCATAGATTTTCTTTGCCGCCACGCCAAGCCCTGCGATTCCCGGCACATTGTCGGTTCCGGAACGCATGCCTTTTTGCTGACCTCCGCCTAAAAGCAAAGGCTGGATTTTCGCCTTTTCATTTATATATAAAAAGCCGGCCCCCTTTGGCCCGTGAATCTTGTGTCCGCTGACAGCCAGCAAATCAATCCCCATTTTTTTCGGGTAAATTCTGTATTTTCCATATCCCTGCACTGCGTCTACATGATAAAGTGTTTTGGGATTTTTCTCATGAATGATTCTGCCGATTTCTTCCGCCGGTACTACGGCTCCCATTTCGTTGTTCACATACATGGTGGAAACCAGAATGGTGTCTTCCCGAATAGTCTCTGCCAGACGCTCAAGAAGCAGGTTTCCCTTCTCATCTACGGGAATCTCCGTAATCTCATAGCCCTGCTTTTCCAGCCAGGCCAAAGGCGCAGAAACCGCCGCATGTTCAAAGGGAGTGGTAATGATATGTTTTCCCTGCCTGCTGTTTGCCAAAGCGGTTCCTATGACTGCCCAGTTATCGGATTCCGTTCCTCCGGAAGTAAAGAAAATTTCTTTTTCCTGCACTTTTAATGTTTTTGCAATTTCTTTTGCAGCCTGTTTTACATAATTCTCTGCCTCTACACCTTTTAAGTGCATAGCAGAAGGATTTCCATAATCCTCCAGCATGGTCTTTACCACAATGTCTTTTACTTCTTCATAACATCTGGTGGTTGCCGAATTATCCAGATATGCTTCCATTTCTATTCCTCCAGTGCAAACATCAATACAGACAGCACTGCAAGTCCTGCTGTCTCTGTTCTTAAAATTCTTTTTCCCAGAGTGATAGCGCTGGCCTTTGCTTCCCGCACCGCCAGTTCCACCTCTGCTTCTTCAAATCCGCCTTCCGGACCGATAAAAATTCCCACGGACTGTCCTCTTTGGATGTTTTCTACAATCTCCTTGGTCCGGGCCATTCCCTTTGCAAGCTCATAAGGCAGAAGCACCACATCCAGCTTTTTTGCATATTCCACAGCCTCCGGAAAGGTTTTCACCTCGGAAATCCGGGGAACATACATTCTTTTAGACTGCTTGGCAGCGCTTTCTGAAATTGCCTGCCATCTGGCAATCTTCTTCTCTTCTTTCTTTTTGTCCAGTTTTACCACTGCTCTTCTGGAAGCCACGGGAATCACTTCACAAACACCCAGTTCCACTGCCTTCTGTATGATAAACTCCATTTTATCACTTTTAGGAAGCCCCTGAAAGAGATAGAGTTTGGAGGACAGCTCGTATCCCGCCTCCTGAGCATACATAATATGTGCCAGAATTTCTTCTTCCTGCATATCTTCAATATAGCAGGTATATTCCGTATTTTCTCCGCTGCTGATGAATATTTCATCTCCCGGCTTCATGCGAAGCACATTTTTGATATGATTGACATCAGAGCCCTGAATACGAATTTCCTTTTCTCCCACCTGCCGGGGTTCCACAAAAAAACGATACATAGATTTCTCCTAGTTCTTTCTGGCTGTCACAGACACCCACTCTCCCTGATAGGTCACTTCCAGCACTTCCAGTCCTGCAGCTTTCACCGCATTTACCACGGTTTCCTCTTTGTTGTCAATAATACCGGAAGTGATGTAGATACCGCCTTTTTTCATCTGATGGATAATTACCGGAGTCAGAGGCACTAATACATCGGCCAGGATATTGGCCACTACGATATCGTATTTTTCATATCCCACGGTATCCTGTACTTCCTTATCATCAATAATGTTTCCAATCATCATATCAAAAGCAGCCTCCGGAATGTCATTGGCTTCTTTGTTTTCTTCTACAGCCGGTACTGCGCAGGTATCCAAATCTGTACCAACCGCATGCTTCGCCCCCATTTTCAGGGCTGCAATGGAAAGAATACCGCTTCCGGTTCCCACATCAAGAAGTTCTGTATCCTTTGTCACATACTTCTTTAACTGGCGGATACAAAGCTGTGTTGTTTCATGCATACCTGTACCAAAAGCCGTTCCCGGGTCAATATGAATAATCATTCTGCCTTCATCCTCTTTCTTCACCTTTTCCCAGGAGGGAATAATCAGAATGTCATCTACATAAAACTGTTTAAAATACTGTTTCCAGTTGTTAATCCAGTCAATGTCTTCTGTCTCGTCGATTTCTATGGAACCTTCCCCGATATCCATGAAAGTTCTCAGGCTGTCCAGTTCTTCCTCCACGGCTTTTAAAATGTCCTCCTGAGCTGTCACTTCTCCATTCATCAAAAGTTCGCCGTCTTCTGTCTCTTCCACAAAGAAGCTCAGGTAAGCAATGCCGTCATCTTCCTGCATATCCGGAAGAATGTCCACAAACATCTGCTCTTTTTCCAGTGTGGTCAAAGGAACATGGTCTTCTATCTGAGCCCCTTCCAGTCCAATGTCATAAAGGGAACTGATAATCATATCCTCAGCCTCTGTTTTTGTTTTTATTCTGAATTTTTTCCACTTCATCGTTTCCTCTCCTCTATATAAACTATTTATATGTATCAAACAAACAAAAACGTAATTGTAATTGTTACCACAGAAAGCAGGGTTGTCACAATAATACCTTCTGCAATTATCCGGGAATCCTTTCCGTATTGATTGCACAGCATGGCTGAAAGATTGCCTACCGGAAGGGCTGCCATAAGCACAATGGTGGCCCGCATGACAAAATCCGGAAGCAGCGGCTTTAACAGCAGAGCCAGCAGTATGGGAAAGACTGCAAACCGCAAAAGGGTAAACAACATCAGCCTGGTATTTTTCAGTACGCTTTTCACCTTCATATCTGCCATGGAAATGCCGATAACCAGCATGGAAAGCAGGGTGCAGGCATTGCCGTAATAACCGGCTGCAGTTTCTACAGCCTCCGGAAGCTGTATGTCAAACCAATAGATGCAAAAAGCCGCCATACAAGCTATAAGTCCCGGACTTAACATATCCCGAAAAGAAGTTTTTACACCAGATGTTCCCTTTTTCAGCAGCATAACGCCAAAAGTATAAATATACACATTAAACAAAAAATTGAACACAATCACATATACCATGGATTCTGGCCCAATAATTGCCAACGCTACCGGAATTCCGATAAATCCCAGATTGCCGAATACGGTCATGAGTATATAGGATACCCTTTCCTGCGCAGAAACTTTGAGTATTTTTACAAACAGCAGTCCCAAAACACTTAAAAACAGAAAAAAACAGATACCTATCATTCCCACAAATAACACACTGTCTCTGGATACAGACGATAAGTCTTCAAACATACTGACAATAATCAATCCCGGAGAACAGATATTGACAACCAGCGCAGACAAATCTTTGGAGGCATGTTCGGATATTATCTGCTTCCTGTACAGGACAAAACCGGTTAAAATCAAAAGAAATATCAGCGCCATTTGCTGCAGCACTACTACTCCACTCATAAATTCTCATTTTCTCCCTCTGTTTCTGTATGTTTCCCATACAGAAAACACATGATATTTATTATAGAGGAAAAAAATCCGAATTGCAATATGGAAAGCCATAGAAAAAGACTGCTGCCCGACAGGTTTTTCTGTCAAAACAGCAGTCTGCTTCTTTCTTAATTATCAAACATATCTTTAATGTCCTGCTTCAGCTTTTCACCGAATTTTTTCTTTTTCTCGCCAGTAGAAGGGCGGTTTCCACAGGCTTCATCAAATTTGCGCAAGGCCTCTTTGGCCTCTTCATTTAATTTGGTGGGAACCTGTACTACCAGAGTCACGTAGTGATCTCCTCTGACATTCTTATTTCTCAGAGAAGGTACACCCTTACCTTTCAGTCTTACTTTGGTATCCGTCTGCGTTCCCGGTTTCACATCATACATAACATCTCCGTCCACTGTACTGATGCGTACCTCACCGCCTAAAGCTGCCTGAGCATACGTAATAGGCGCAGTCGAGAATATGTTCATATCCTGTCTCTGGAAAATCGGATGGCGTGCTACAATAACCTCCACCATCAAATCCCCTCTCGGACCACCGTTTAATCCCGGTTCACCCTTATCCCGGATACGAATGCTCTGTCCATTGTCAATTCCTGCCGGAATGGTAACTTTAATCTTCTTACGGCTGGAAACAAATCCTGTACCGCGGCAATCTGTGCATTTTTCCTTTATCACCTTACCGGTTCCCTGGCACTCCGGACAAGTCTGCACATTCTGGATAGTGCCAAACATGGACTGCTGGGTATAAACCACCTGTCCGGAACCGTGACACTTCGGACAGGTTTCCGGAGAAGTCCCCGGCTTTGCACCCGTTCCGTGGCAAGTATTACAGGTATCTTTTAAGTTTAAATCCAACTCTTTTTCACAGCCGAAAACAGCTTCCTCAAACGTAATATGCACGGCTGCACGGACATTAGCCCCTTTCATCGGACCATTATTGGGGCGTCTTCTTCCGCCGCCACCGAACAAATCACCGAAAATATCGCCAAAAATATCACCCATGTCTGCGCCGTTAAAGCCGCCAAAACCGCCAAAGCCTCCGGCACCGCCGCCGCCCTGTTCAAATGCCGCGTGACCGAATTGGTCATACTGCTGCCTCTTCTGCGGGTCGCTTAAAACACCATATGCCTCCGTTGCCTCTTTAAACTTTTTTTCCGCCTCTTTGTCTCCCGGATTCACATCCGGATGGTATTTTTTGGCAAGTTTACGATATGCACTTTTAATCGCAGAGTCATCTGCGCCCCGGTCTATGCCCAGGACTTCGTAGTAATCTCTCTTTTCTGCCATTGGTTTTGTCCCTTTCTGTATATCGAAGCACATAGACATGGGCTGCCCGAAAACACCCCATGTCTATGCCTTTACTGATTCACTTTATACACCGCAGATTAAACTTCTCTGTAATCTCCGTCTACCACATCATCGCCATACGCTTCATTAGAGGCACCGCCCTGTGCGCCTGCTCCCATGTCCGGACCAGCCTGTGCACCACCCTGTGCCTGAGCCTGTTCGTACATTTTTGCAAAAAGTTTCTGTGCGCTCTGCATCAGTTTTTCTTTTCCTGCTTTGATTTCTTCTACCTGTGCATCGGTAATTTCATCCACATTTGCACATTTAGCCAGAACATCTTTCAATGCATTCAGGTCAGCTTCTACTGCTGTCTTATCGTTTGCGTCAATCTTATCTCCGGCTTCTTCCATAGCTTTCTCTGTCTGGAATACCATGGCATCTGCATCATTCTTTGTATCTACAGCATCTTTCCGCTTTTTGTCCTGTGCTTCGTATTCAGCAGCTTCTCTTACTGCCTTATCAATTTCGTCGTCAGACATATTAGAACCTGCTGTGATAGTGATGTGCTGTTCTTTCCCTGTTCCCAAATCTTTAGCGGATACATTTACAATACCATTTGCATCAATATCAAAGGTAACTTCAATCTGAGGAACACCTCTTCTTGCTGGCGGAATACCGTCCAGACGGAACTGTCCAAGAGATTTATTATCTCTGGCAAACTGTCTTTCACCCTGTACAACGTTGATATCAACGGCTGTCTGGTTATCTGCTGCTGTAGAGAAAATCTGGCTCTTCTTTGTAGGAATTGTTGTATTTCTCTCAATCAGTCTTGTCGCAATACCGCCCATGGTTTCAATAGACAGAGACAGCGGAGTAACGTCCAGAAGAAGGATATCTCCGGCACCTGCATCACCTGCAAGCTTACCGCCCTGTACAGATGCACCAAGTGCTACACATTCATCCGGGTTCAAAGTCTTGCTTGGCTCTTTGCCTGTCAGCTGTTTTACTTTATCCTGTACAGAAGGAATACGTGTAGAACCACCTACTAACAGTACCTGACCCAGTTCAGATGCGGAAAGTCCTGCATCTGACAAAGCGCGTTTTACCGGTTCTGCTGTTCTCTCTACTAAATCGTGTGTTAATTCATCAAATTTGGCTCTTGTCAGGTTCATATCAAAGTGCAGTGGTCCGTTGGCATTCATACTGATAAACGGAAGGTTGATATTGGTAGTTGTTGCAGAAGAAAGTTCTTTCTTTGCTTTTTCAGCAGCTTCCTTGATACGCTGCATAGCCATCTTATCTGCGGATAAGTCCACGCCTTCATTTTTCTTGAATTCAGCAATCATGTAATCTGCAACTTTCTGGTCGAAGTCGTCACCACCAAGGCGGTTATCACCTGCTGTAGACAATACTTCAATGACACCATCACCGATTTCAATGATAGAAACGTCGAATGTACCGCCGCCTAAGTCGTATACCATGATTTTCTGCTCTTTTTCGTTATCCAGACCATAAGCCAGAGCTGCTGCTGTAGGCTCGTTGATAATACGTTTTACGTCAAGTCCTGCAATTTTACCTGCATCTTTTGTAGCCTGACGCTGAGCATCGTTGAAGTAAGCCGGAACTGTGATAACAGCTTCTGTTACTTTCTCACCCAGATAGTTTTCTGCATCTGTTTTTAATTTCTGAAGAATCATTGCAGAAATCTCCTGTGGAGAATATTTTTTATCATCAATCGCAACTCGATAATCGGTTCCCATATGTCTCTTAATAGAAGAGATTGTTTTGTCTGCATTGGTTACTGCCTGACGTTTGGCAGGTTCACCAACCAGTCTTTCTCCTGATTTTGTAAATGCTACTACGGAAGGTGTAGTTCTTGCTCCTTCTGCGTTTGCGATAACTACCGGCTGTCCGCCTTCCATAACACCTACACAGCTGTTTGTCGTACCTAAGTCAATACCTATAATCTTTCCCATGATAAATTCCTCCTGAATTTTTCTTCTATGATGGATTGTCTGTAATTTATAAGATAAAATCTTCCAGGATTGCTCCTGTGAGATGAATATCGCATGATTTTTCAACCGAATGTTTCAAGTTAATTTGCCACCTTCACCATGCTGTGGCGAATCACAGAATCTTTATACATATAACCCTTCTGGAATTCTTCTACAATCACATTTTCTCCGGCTTCTTCATCTTCTATATGCATGACCGCATTGTGAAAATCCGGGTTAAACTCCTGTCCCACCGCTTCTATTGTCTTTACGCCCATCTCATCAAAAGCCGTCATAAGTTGCTTATAAATTTGAGTCATTCCTGTAGCAACAGGATTTTCTTTTTCATTCTCCGGTATCATTGCTAAGCCTCTTTCGAAATTATCCACTACCGGAAGAATTTTTTCTACAATTTCTTTTGCGCCTACCTGATACATGGAAGCTTTTTCTTTTTCTGTCCGTTTACGGAAATTGTCAAATTCTGCCATCTGGCGTTTTACCATATCGGTAAGTTCTTCTATCTTTTCGTCTTTTTTATCTTTTTTCTTTTTTCCGAAAAGACCTTTTTTCTCAGATGTTTTCTCTTCCTGTTCTGCTGCAGAATCTTCTGTTTCCGAGCTTTCTTCCTTGGAAACTGCCTCTTCTGCCAGATTCACATCATCCTCTTCCAGAATTTCTCCTGCTTCTTTACTGGAAATGTTTCCTTCTTCCATGGTATTATACTCCTTTTTTTCTTCTGACACGAATCTCATACCGCCTTTCTATGTTTTCTTAAATATATTGTCCAACTGATTTTTCAGCGTTTTCAGATTATCCATTACATTTTCATAATCCATCCGCTTCGGTCCTATAATTCCAATGGTTCCCTGCATGCCTTCGCCCAAATCATAGGTAGCGGTTACAACACTGCAGTCCTTCATAGTCTTCACGGGACTCTCATTGCCAATGTATACCTGAATCCCCGTATTCTCACTACCGTATTCACTTTCTGCAGTATCCTTTACAAACTCTGCCAGCGCCTGTTTCTCTTCAAATGCGGAAATCAATTCACTTGCTTTTGAAGTATCTGCCAGTTCCGGATATTTGAAAATGTTGGTTGCTCCGCTGGTATAAATCTTCATGTCTTCTTCGTCCGGTGCAATGGCCTGCGCTACGGCATCAATGACACTGCTGATTACTGCACTGTGTATTCCTGCCTGCTCCTTTAATCTGGAAATCATAGCCAGATTAATTTCCTCAATAGAAAGCCCGTTTAACTGCGTATTCAACAGAAGATTCAGCTTGAGAACGGTCTCATCATCCATGGGCTCTGTCAAATCAATAATATGATTTTTCACCAGATTACCCTCTACGACCACCACCGCCAGCAGCTGGCTTTCACCGACTCTGGAAAGCTGCAGGAATTTCAACTTATTCCGATGATAAGTGGGACTGGTAATCATAGTAGCATAATTCGTGTTAGATGCCAGGACTTTGACTACCTGTTTCAAAACCTTTTCCATTTTGTCGGTTTTCTCAATCATCAGTTCCTTGATTTCTGCGGTTTCCTTTTCCTTTTCTTTCATGAGTTCGTCTACATAAAGGCGGTAACCCATATCCGAAGGAATCCTTCCGGCGGAGGTATAAGGTTGAATAATGTATCCCAGCTCCTCCAAATCTGACATTTCATTGCGGATAGTTGCGGAGCTAAGATTCAAATCCGTGTACTTGGAAATGGTCCTGGAGCCTACCGGTTCGCCGGTTTCCAAATAAGTCTGGATAATCGCTTTTAAAATTTTTCGTTTTCTTTCATCCAGTTCACTTATGACTTCCATCTTTTGCTCCTTTCTTTTGTTGTTAGCACTCATTTAAGTGGAGTGCTAATATCTATGTTTTTAAGATAGCACCAGAGGTTTTATTTGTCAAGGGCTTTATAATTATTTTAGAATTTTCCCGGAAAGAATTTCAGTCTTCCAGTTCTTCCAGATTCTTTTTCAGTTCTATCATCTTATCACGCAGCTGTGCTGCCATTTCAAAATTCAGGTCTGCGGCTGCGGTCTGCATCTGTTTTTGCACCTGTCCAATGAGTTTTTCCAGTTCTTTCCGGCTCATGGATTCCGGGTCTTTCATCAGCTTGTCTTCTGTCTCTGCTACTGCCTTGGAAATGCTGATAAGGTCACGAACTGCCTTTTTAATGGTCTTTGGCGTAATGCCGTGTTCTTCGTTATATTTTTCCTGAAGAGTCCGGCGGCGCATAGTTTCATCCATAGCAAGGCGCATAGAGTCTGTCATTACATCTGCATACATGATTACTCTTCCCTCCGCATTGCGGGCCGCACGTCCAATAGTCTGAATCAGAGATACCTCGGAGCGCAGAAATCCCTCTTTGTCTGCATCCAGAATCGCGACCAGTGTAATTTCCGGTATATCCAGCCCTTCCCGCAAAAGGTTGATTCCCACCAGCACATCAAAAACATTTAAGCGCATATCCCGGATAATCTGGGTTCTCTCCAGAGTATCAATGTCTGAGTGCAGATATTTCACACGGATTCCCAAATCCTTCATATACTCTGTCAAATCCTCAGCCATGCGTTTAGTCAGTGTCGTAATCAGAATCTTATTTCCCTTTTCTACTTCTTTATTCACTTCTCCGATAAGGTCATCAATCTGCCCCTCTACCGGACGCACTTCCACCTTTGGGTCTAACAGGCCGGTAGGGCGGATAATCTGCTCTGCCCGGAGCAATTCATGATTTTCTTCATATTCCCCCGGCGTTGCCGACACAAAGAGAATCTGGTCAATTTTATCCTCGAACTCTTCAAAGTTCAAAGGACGATTGTCCTTCGCGGAAGGCAGACGGAACCCATAGTCCACCAAAGTCTGCTTTCTGGATTGGTCACCTGCATACATCCCCCGAATCTGCGGTATGGTTTTATGAGACTCATCAATAATAATCAGAAAATCATCTCCGAAATAGTCTATCAAGGTAAACGGCGGCTGTCCCGGCTTCAGACCTGAAAGATGACGGGAATAATTTTCTACACCGGAACAGAACCCTGTTTCTTTCAGCATTTCTATATCAAAGTTGGTTCTCTCTGAAATTCTCTGGGCCTCCAAGAGCTTGTCTTCACTTTTAAAATAATCCACCCGCTCTTTTAATTCTTCTTCAATGGCCACTGCAGCTTTCCGTATTTTTTCTATGGGCACTACATAATGAGAGGCAGGGAAAATTCCTATATGACTCAGGGAGCGTTTGATTTCTCCTGTCAGCGTATCAATTTCTGTAATGCGGTCAATTTCATCGCCGAAAAACTCTACTCTCACAGCTGTGTCGCTGTAATCTGCCGGAAAAATTTCCAAAACATCTCCTCGCACCCGGAAAGTTCCCCGGTGAAAATCCATTTCGTTTCTGTCATATTGAATGTCTATTAACTGACGGATAACCTCGTCACGGTCTTTTTCCATGCCGGGACGCAGGGAAATAATCATGTTCTGATAATCGTCCGGGCTTCCGATTCCATAGATACAGGACACACTGGAAATAATGATAACGTCTTTTCTCTCGCTTAAAGAAGAAGTGGCAGAAAGACGAAGTTTGTCGATTTCATCGTTGACTGCGGAATCTTTGGCGATGTAGGTGTCAGATGATGGGACATAGGCTTCGGGTTGGTAGTAATCGTAGTAGCTCACGAAATATTCGACGGCGTTATTCGGGAAGAATTCTTTGAATTCTCCATAGAGCTGAGCAGCCAAGGTTTTATTGTGCGCTATAATCAATGTCGGTTTGTTCAGGGCTGCTATAACATTTGCCATGGTAAATGTCTTTCCAGATCCCGTAACCCCCAGTAAAGTCTGACATTGATTACCTTCTTTGAATCCTTTTACAAGCTGGGCAATGGCTTGTGGTTGGTCGCCGGTAGGGGCATATTCTGATACTAATTCAAAATGATCCATAAATTCTCCTCTTTCTATTCATTCTTTAAAAGTAACCCACATCTGAACGTTTTATGTCGAGATTGTAATAATCCACTTGATATGTTTTTCCATCCGAAGCAGTATAGGCAAATTTTGCCCAAACTGATTCTTTCTTTAATTCTCCTTCTTTGAAAATATTCCTTACATGCTTCCCTGTAACACTTTTATCACGTTGAAATAATTCTGCCATTTGATCAATCGAAAGCCATACGGTATCATTTTCAACTCTATAATCCGCTTCACCGATACCGGACAATGGCCATTTGCATCCACACCCACATCATATCTTCTAATTCCAATTTCTTCAAACAATTCTGAATCATATTTTTTATGATGATTTCCTTTTACTAAAATCTTTTTTCCATTTAATTTGCTGATCAATTCATTTCTTTGAATTCTCCATAAAGCTGTTCGATGGCTTGTGGCTGTTTCGTGTAATCAGGATATCCATTTCATTGCTGTTTTCCGCTGTCACCTCTCTCTTTTCCTCCAGTAACGCAACAATCTTCTCCGCACTATCTCCCGGTATCACCTGCTGCTGCGCTGTCTGCATGGCTTCTGCTTTTTCTCGGTCTCTTAATAATTCTCTTCCCTTTTTCACCTGTCCCTCCACAGTTCTCGGGGCAATGGAAAGGCCATGCTTTACAAAAAACCGTTTGTTTGCCGTCTCACATCCCGGTATGGGTGCTGTATGCACAATGGGAATCCCGGATACTGCCGCTTCTGTAGAGGTCAGCCCGCCCGGCTTTGTATAAAGCATATCGCAGGCTTTCATATAAACCTCCATCTGCCGGGTCTTTCCCACAACAAAAATAAAAGAATCCTGCTTGTATTTTTTCTTCATTTTCTGAAACATTTTTTTATTATTGCCGCAGATGACCGTGAGATATTCCCCTTCTTCCCTTGTTCTGCAAAACTGCTGAGTCAGTTTTTCCAAATCTCCAGCCCCCATGCTGCCGCCCATTAAAAGATAGTTTACGCCTTCTAAAGGCAGGTGAAGGTAAGCTCTCGCCCTGTCTTTATCCGCCCGTCTGGAAAACTTCCCGCTGACCGGAATTCCCAAAGGCAGTAATTTTTCCTCCGGTATTCCTCTTTTCACACATATTGCCACCATTTCCTCATGGGCTACCACATAATAATCACATTCCGTCTCTTCCCAGAAGGGAATGCAGGTATAATCCGTCATAACCGCCACCGCCAGCGGCAGTTTTATTCCCTGCCGTTTCATATAAGTAATGGTTTCCGCAGGATATAGATGCGGCATCAAAATAGCATCAAAATTTTCTGTCTCTAAATAGTCCTTTAAATATTTTCCCATTTTTGCATTGACATAATACACCGGAGATTTCCGCATAATTTTACTGGCAGCCATCCCAATCTGGTAAACCGCACCAAATACATGGGGCATCTTTTTTACTGTATTTACATACACATCTCCCACCGTATCCGATACTTTCTGTCCTGCTAAAGTCAGATAATCGAACATCACCGCCTCATGTCCCTTTTGTTCCAATGCCTCTTTTACGGCAAACCCTGCCGCGTCATGCCCTCCTCCTGTCTTGCAGGATAAAATTAAAACCTTCATACATTAACTTCTCCTAAGCCCTAAACGTATCTGCCTTTCTTCCTTGTTTTTCCACTCTGCCGCATGTTTATTCATAACCACCCAGGAAATCAGCAGATTTCCCGCCAGCACTGCCGGCTGCAGATGAAACACCAAACCACTGACCAGCCAGCACAGATAAGTCACAATGGTTCGGTATCCGTGAGGTTCCAGTACAAGAACCAGGGAAAAAAGCAGATACCAGAAAACCAGCAGCCACAACCCGGTCAGCATAGGATACATCCCTAAAAGTACGCCGAAAGACACTGCAATGCCCTTCCCGCCTTTCTTCCGTCCCCCAAAAAGCGGGAATGCATGCCCTGCCACTGGAGCTGCCATAACCAAAGCAACTCCCATCCCCAATTTCTCAGGTCCCAGACATTTCAGCGCCCAATGCACCGGCAAAAGTCCCTTTAAAACGTCGCAGAGCAGTACCGCAATTCCACAGACAGCCCCGCCGTAGAAAAAGGCATTGGCTGTCCCCGGATTCCCGTCACTGCTCATACTGCGTACATCAATTCCTTTGATAACTTTCGGTATCACATACCCAAACATAAGGCCACCCGAAAAATACCCCAAAAGTATATAAAAAATAAATTCTATAAGCATGTCAGCACCTGCTTTCTTCCTGCTCCCAGTTCTTCCTCATTTTCCGAAATTCCGGTATGTACAAAAGCAGCGTTCCCGCCATAATTCCTATCTCCAGATAAATCAGAGTTTCTGCCGCCCCAAGGGAAATCCCCGGAAACAGCACCAGCATACACAGCACAACAAACAGACTGGCTGTGCACACTTTTCCAAACCATTTTGCTCCATCCAGCTTTTTTCCATGACGGAGGTTTATCAGCCCCATAACAGCCATGAAACCTTCCTTTACAAGCATAAGTGCCACCAGATACCGCATGGCTTCGTAACGAAAAGCCAGACACAGCGCAATGGCTCCGTGGGTCAGTTTATCTGCCAGCGGGTCCAGGAATTTTCCGAACTCCGTTATCATGTGAAACTTTCTCGCCACTTTTCCATCCAGAAAATCAGTAATTGTTGAGATTGCCACAATTCCTGCTGCCAGATAATAGTCTTTCATGCTGTCTGCTTTCAGATAAATCACGCAAAAGAAAGGGATTAGAAGAATCCTGAAATATCCCATACAGTTGGGTATGGAAAAGAATTCTTCCTTCTTTATTTTTCCCATATCAGCCCTTCTTCCTCTGCCCTCACATCAATTTCTCTGTCCCGGTAATAGTATTTCTCATCTTTCTCCCCGATTTCCCGCAGCACCTTACAGGGATTCCCCACTGCTACTACGTTAGCCGGAATGTCCTTTGTCACAATGCTTCCCGCACCGATAACAGAATTCTCCCCAATGGTAACCCCCGGCAGAATCACAACACCTGCGCCAATCCACACATTGTTCCCGATATGAACCGGAAGATTAAACTGGATACCCCTGCGCCGCAAATCCGGCCGCACCGGATGTCCGGCTGTGGCAATAGTTACATTTGGTCCAATCATCACATAGTCTCCGATATACACCTCTCCGTCATCCACAACCGTAAGATTGAAATTGGCATACACATTCTTTCCCAAATGTATGTGATGTCCGCTCCAGTTAGCATAAAAGGGGGGCTGAATGTAACAGTTTTCCCCACATTCTGCAAACATCTCCTTCATCAGTTCCTCTCTCTTTTTTGTCTCACTGGAACTGCAGCTGTTAAATTCTCCTAGTCTGTCCAGATAAGGGAACTGTTCATTCATAATGGCGTCATCCCCCGGGTCATATAACATTCCTTTTTCCATACGTTCTTTCTGTGTCATTTTCCTTCTCCCTTTTGGCAGTCCGTAAAACCGTCTGCCCCTTTCTTCTTTTACTTTCTGCTGTTTTTATTTTGCTATTGCATAGCTTTTACTGTTTCTATAGCCTTCTGCAGCTGATTATCCTCTTCGTGGGTCAGTTCGGCTTTCTGTTCCAGCCCTTCCGTCAACTCTACTTCCACATCTGGTTCAATCCCCGTACCGTGGATACATCTGCCTTTTGGCGTATAATATTTAGCTGTGGTAGTCTTTACTGCACTTCCGTCTGAAAGAGGCAGTATGCTCTGCACAATTCCCTTTCCGAAGGTCGTTGTTCCTACAATCGTTCCCTTTTCGTAATCCTGAATTGCCCCTGCAAAAATTTCCGATGCACTGGCACTGTTTCCGTTAACCAGCACTGCCAGCGGAATCTCCAGTTCACTTTTTCCATCACTATTGATTTCTTCTTTCTTGCCGTCTTTATCTTCCGTGTACACAATCAGTCCCTCTGGAAGCATATCATTTAAGATACCGCACACGGAAGTAAGCAGACCGCCCGGATTATTTCTCACATCTATAATCAGACGTTCCATCCCCTGGCTCTGTAACTCTTCGAAGGCTTCCAAATACTGGGGTTCTGTCTGTTCCGTAAATTCATAGAGAGAAATGTAACCGATGTTATCCTCCAACATTTCATGGTCTACTACCGGTATATTTACTTCTTCCAAAGGCACATCAAATTCCAGATAATCGTCTTCCCCATCTCTGGCCACAGTCAGATGTGCCACCTCGCCTTCGGAAGCTTTCACCTTATCCACAACCTCTGACAGTTCCAGGCCGCTGACATTCTCTCCATTCACCTGCAAAAGAATATCCTCCGGCAAAAGTCCTGCTTTCTCTCCCGGCGCCCCTTCATAGCAGCGGACAATTTTCACCGCACCTGTGTCCATCTGCATCTGCATTACCACACCAATACCCTTATAAGAGCCTGTAGTTTCCGTATTCAATTCCTCGTATTCCTCTGCCGTGTAATAAGCGGAATACGGGTCTCCAAGACTCACCATCATGCCCTTATACATGTCTGCTTCCATGAGTTCCTTATCCACTTCTCCAGTATATTTTTCGTCTATAATCTCTTCAATCAGCTTTGCTTTTTCCATAGATTCATCATTCACCGCATTTTTACTGTTTTGCCGGTCTTCCACTACATCATAGACTTTCATTCCCGCTCCCCCCACAGCAAGAGTAAGCGCCATCCCCAGGATAAATCCATTTGCAAATTTTTTCTGTCCCATTTTCTCTGCTCCTGATTCTCATTTTTATAAAATAATTTTCCATTTTGTGCAAGGAAGGAGAGAGCACTGCCTCTGCAGCACCCTCCCCTTCTGAAATCCTGTATTCTTTACACTCTCAGGTGTTTTCTCAAAGAGAACATACTTCCAAAAAATCCGATTCCCACGCCAAGTCCGATACCGATTGGCAGAAGATAACGGAATACGTCCCACACATTCAAAAACTGCAGTAAGTTTCCAAGAACACCGAATCTGCTGATAATATAAGCAACCGCCTTTTCATACACAACATAAATAATTCCCATAGGAATTGCTGCACCGATAACGCCCAGCAGAATACCTTCTATGACAAAAGGTACTCTTACGAAAAAGTCAGTGGCACCTATCAGTTTCATGATTCCGATTTCCTCCTGACGAATGGAAATACCCATAGTAATGGTGTTGCTGATAAGGAAAAATGCAACGGCCAGAAGGATCAGAATAATAGCAATAGATACATATCCTATCAGCTTATTCACATTGGTCAGCATATCTGCGGCTTCTTTAGACTCATCTACACGACGGACACCATCCAGGCTTTTTGCAAAGTCTACAAATTCCTTCTGACTTTCCACATCCTTCAGATATACATCGTACCGCGCAGAATTTGCCAACGGGTTATCCTGCTGCTCTTTAAAACCGTCTGCCAGTTCTTCATTATCCTCGCCCAGATACTCCTTACTGAAAGATGCCCACGCATCATCTGCGGAAACATACTCTACCTTGGAAACCTCCGGACGACTCTTAATTTCTTCTCCAATCTGGTCAATCTGTTCCTGCTTTGCACCCTTTTCAAAATAAACCAGAACGGCAACGCCTTCTTCTGCAGAATCTACAATATAGTTAAAGTTCATAACAATGGACAAAAACAGTCCGAACAAAAAGATACATGCGGCCATAGTAGCCACTGACGCCAGTGAAAAGCGCAGGTTACGCCAGATATTTTTAAATCCCTGTTTCAATATATATGCGATTGTACTAATTCTCATTCAGATATTCACCTTCTTGTTCGTCGCTTACAATGACGCCTTTCTTCATCGTAACCACACGTTTTTTAAACGCATTTACGATTTCTCTGTTATGGGTAACGACAAGAACGGTAGTGCCGCGCTCGTTAATCTCTTCCAGAAGTTTCATAATCTCAAAAGAGTTTTTCGGATCCAGATTACCGGTTGGCTCGTCTGCCAGAAGAATACTTGGTCGGTTTACCAGCGCTCTTGCAAGAGCAACTCGCTGTTGCTCACCACCGGAAAGCTGGTCCGGTTTTGATTTATATTTTTCTGCCAGACCGACCAGAGTCAGCATTTCAGGAACTCTTTTCTTAATAATGTGGGTAGGGCGCTGTATGACACGCTGGGCAAACGCCACGTTTTCATACACATTTCTATCCTTTAACAGACGAAAATCCTGGAACACAACACCTACTCCCCTGCGGTATTTTGCCACTTTTCTCCGTCTCAGCTTATTAAGTACCTGTCCGTTTACAGTAATGGTTCCGCTGGTAGGATCCAGTTCCTTCAAAAGCAGCTTAATCAAGGTTGATTTTCCTGAGCCGCTGTTTCCTACGATAAACACAAATTCACCCTTCTCCACGTGAAGATTCATATGGTCAATGGCTGGCTGGCCCTTGCTGTATGATTTGCTCACGTCTTTTAAATCAATCATAATAACCTCCTGTTTTCCTATTGAGCACAGACGCGCCGCGCTCTTTAGTAATCAAGTGTTTCCATGTACTTCATATATTTTACTACCATGAGGGCAATCTTAAAGGTAATGGCATCTTCAAAAACACGCAAATCCAGTCCCGTACTTTTCTGCAGCTTATCCAGTCTGTATACCAGGGTATTTCTGTGGATATAAAGCTGTCTGGAAGTCTCAGACACATTCAGGCTGTTTTCAAAGAATTTATTAATGGTAGTAAGTGTTTCCTCGTCAAAGTCATCCGGAGAATGATGGTCAAAAATCTCCCGGATGAACATTTTGCAAAGAGGAATGGGAAGCTGGTAAATCAGGCGTCCGATTCCCAGAGAACTGTATGCAATCACATCTCTTTCTCCAAAGAAAATCTTTCCTACGTCTAAAGCCATCTTGGCCTCTTTGTAAGAACGGGAAACCTCCTTCAGTTCCTTTACAATTGTTCCGTACGCAATATGCGTCTTTCCATCTCTTTCTACGCCTAAAGCCGATAAAATAGCATTTGCACTCTTCTCCAACTGGGCATAATCATCGGAAGGGCTCACTTCCTTCACAATAATAATGCTCTTTTCATCTACTGCAGTTACAAAGTCTCCGGCTTTTCCTCCCAGAACATTTTTAATATTTTCCAGGGAACCGTAGTCTCTGTCTTCACTGTTTTCCAGTATATATACTACCCTGCGGACATCTACTTCTATGTGAAGCTTCTTAGCCCGGTTATGAATATCCACCAGCAAAAGGTTGTCCAGCAAAAGATTTTTGATAAAGTTGTCCTTATTGAACCGCTCTTTGTATGCGGTAAGCAGCCCCTGAATCTGGAACACAACCAGCTTTCCAAGGGTATACGCATCGTCCCCCGCACTGTCCACAATCAATATGTATTCCAGCTGGTGGTCATCATAAATCTTAAAATACTGATTTCCTTTTACTACCTGACTGTCCGCCTGAGAATTGGCAAATTCGGAAACTTCTCCCTCTCCGCATACGCTCTGTGCAAAAGTGCTTGCCAAAACTTTGCCGTCCATATCTGTTACACAAAAATCTGTCCTGGATATTCCTTTTAAACCGTCCAGGGTTGTTTGGAGTATCTGGTTTGATATCATGCTTTCTCCTTCTTTCATCATATAGTCTGTTTACACTGTTACAAATCCCATAAATAAAAACCCTACCATATATACTAATACAAAATAGGGAAAAAATAAAGAGAAAACGTAAAATATTACACATTTTTTTCAAAATGTAACAATTTATTCACATTTTCTCTGTTTCTTCCTGGTACTGGGATACCAGCTTTTTAAAATTGTTTTTTTCCATGAGGCGGTTCAGCCAGTTGGACTTTATGCCTGTTTCCTGAAAAACAGGAAGCGAACTTCCCAGGCTGAACCATACCTTTGTATTCATCATCTTTCTGTAACGCTTTACAAAACGTTCTACGTTGTATTCCCTGGAACAACTCAGTACCGCCTGGGGATTCCAACTGTTAATTTCGTTTATCACCCGGTCTGTCTGGTCTGCCTCCATATCTGTCAGACTGTCTTTCCCCAGAATGACAACATCCGGATACTGCTCCCTGAGATAATTGCAAAACTTTTCCGTATCTTCTTCCTTTTCACCCAGAATAAAAATACGGTTTTTATATAAATTCAACAACCAGAACAAAGTTCCGAAAAATCCGTGCTCGGATATTTCACTCTCCCAAGCCTCATCCTGAAGTCCGGCAGCCTTGACAATCTCCGGTTCATCTGCCACAGCCTTGTCCAGAGTCTCAATATATTCCTTGAGTTCTTCATCTTTCTGGGCTGCAATCAGCAATTTCATTGTAATAACCCCGTAAGTAGCCAGCGTATCCTCATTCCAGTGCTGGTTAATGCTTTCCATAATATCCTCGGCATAGCATTTTTCTACGGAAATCCCCATAATCTCTATTTTTTCACTCATACACATTCTCCGCTCTACACATATTCTATCAATATAACAGAATTTTTATCCAATATCAAGTATCTTTTTCTAGTTGTTTCATGAGGTACCGTCCCACTACTGGAGAAAATCCTGAAATATCCCGAATATAAGCGAAATCTTTCCCGAAAATTTTCTTTTCCGCTACCAAATCTTTCTCTTCTCCGGCAAATACCCCCAAGACACAAATGCCCTGGCTTCTCAGCTTCCGCACTTCAAATCCCGTATCCTTTATGGCATATTCCCCGTGATACGGCTGGGGATTTCTGGCATTTGGCCGGTTTAAAATGACATCATAGGGACGCCCGTCGCTTAACACAATGAGGATTTTGTGTTCCTCTTCTCTTGCCGAAAGCCCGTATCCCGCTGCCTTTATAGCCAGTCCGTCCCGGTTGTTGGAGGAAGTCACATACTCAAAAATATTGCTGTTTTCTCTTCTGTCCGCATCATAGTCCCGAAATTCATGAAGAATCGTATAATCCCAAAAAGTGCAGAAGCTCATAACCCTGTGGGCAATTCCCACATTACTCAGGGCTTCACTTAAAATATAGGCCTGTATGGCTACCTGTCCCTGTCTGGAGCGCTGAGAACCACTGGCATCAATGAGAACGTCCACCACAAAGCTTCCACTGTCCTGATACAGGCAGCGTTCAAACACTCTGGCATCCTCAGACCGTCCAATTCTCCAAAGACGCGAAGGCAGAACCCGTCCTCTGTCCGAAAGAATTTCTTCCGCCTCCTCCCGCAAAGTCAGGGTTTTCTTCAGCATATCCGTTAAAATCCGGATATTATTCTTTACAATTCTATGGTTATCATAATACTCATACAGATTTTTATCTTTCTGCTTTCTGGCATACTCATACTGGTAATTGCGCAAAACCGGTGTCTTCAAAATCCCCCTGGTAAAATACAGACTGCAGTCTCCGTGGATTCCTCTGCACATCAGCTGGTTCACTCGTTTCTCTTCCATTTCTGTTAAGAACGTTTTTCCATAATTGCGCTCTACATAAGAATACATCCGCTCCAGTGCCTTTTCATCCACCACCAAAACCCGTTTTTTATCTTCTTTCTTCTCTGATTTTTCTTCTTTTTCCGCCTGTTCCAACATATCCAGATTCGTCATATTCTGTGCCACCTGGTCCAGATAAGTCTCCAGCGTATCCTCCAGCTCCTCTTCTTTCAGATAATCCTTCCAGGAAAACTCCGCCAGTTCCTCATTCGTTACGGCCAGTACCGTCTCCAGACTGCCATGCCTGCGTTCAAAATACGGGTCTGCAATCTCATTGTACAGCGAATCTGTAGTCCGAATAATATCCATCGTGCTTTCGGCATATTCCAGTTCTTCTATCCGGTCCATCCAGTTTCTCATCTGGGCTGTGGCCGGTTCTTTTCCGTTTAAAACTTCTTTAAACAGAGCCAGCTTCAGCCGTCCTGTAAGGGTTTCCTGCAGACGGGCAAAATCCATTTCCAGGATATCTTCGCAGGCTTTTCTGCGGATAGTGGCAACGCCTTCTCTCTCTGCTGTAATTCCTGCAGAAACGGCAAATTCAATACACAGCTGTGCCAGCTGCATCAGAGGAGCTTCCATGCCATGGAGATAGATTTTTTTCACCAGATACATGGAAAATGCTTCCCTGTCGAAATATCTTGCAAAAGCCCCCTGCTTAATGCCATCGTATAAAGCCACATACCGCGAACGGGCAAATGCCGCCAAATCCGGCTTAAACTCCAGTGCATAATCCCCGCTCACAGTCCACATAAGATTTTTTATTCGGTTTTCCAGTTCCAGTTCTAATTCATCCATAAGCTATCCTCAGTCTTCAAATACATCCCGGGGTGTCCAGGTATCCGGAATTCTGGTCATCACCACATCCTGCACAATTTCCTTCTCAAATATATCAAAGCATTTGTTTACCACGCCCATTTTCACTGCCAGAGCCGGAGAAAGCCCCTGCCGTATAGTCTTTAATGCTCCCAGCATTCCCCGCAAATCCAGAGCCTTTGTGGTAATTTCCCCGTTCTGCGCCTTCAGTTGAAGGTCCATGAACAGTCCTATCCACTGCTTCATGGCAGAATTTTTCAATTTCGGAAAACGGGACTGAAAAATAAAGGCCAGGGTCTCTTCATCCTGGGCCGGCATATCAATCACCAGGAAACGGGAAACCAACGCTTCATTTAGTTCTTTTGTCCCCGCATAGCCGTAGTTCATGGTACCAATAAATCTGGCTGCCGGGTCTATATCAATCTTATCATAACCGGGAACATCAATGCAGCGGCGGTAATCCAAAGCCGCATGAAGCACAGAAACCGCATCATTTTTCGCCATATTGACTTCATCTAAAATTCCAAATCCACCATACTGGGCACAGCGGTAAATACTTCCCTTGCGAAGCTTTACTTCATTGTCAAGGAAAGTGTCTGTTCCAATTAAATCTCCGCTGTCTGTATTCACATGAAACGATACATTATAAACCGGACGTCCGAAAATCCATGCCAGATTCTCTGCCAGCACGTTCTTTCCCGTGGCCTTAGCTCCCGTAAGCAGCAGATTTTCCCCTTCTAGGAGAGCCGCAATGGCCATCTCCAGCACTTCTTTTCCATAAAAAGCCATGTCCGGCTTTACAATCCGCCGTTTTTCCTCTTCCTCTACAAAATTCCGGCTGCGAAATTCCTCAACACCTCTGATAAGGTTCTTGTCTATGTTCTGGTTCTCCAGAAACGCTACTGTCTGTTCCATATTCTCCCTTTCTGATTTTCTCTTTTAAAGAAGAAAGCTGCCGCACTAAACACCTTTTAAGAATATTTAATGCGACAGCCCTCCTGTCTCTTTTCTATACCTCAAACAGTAAATCACCGTAGGACGGCATAGGCCAGATTTCTTTATCCACAATCATTTCCAGTTTATCTACCGGTTTTCTCAGTTTTTCCATAGCCGGAATCACCTGACGGCGGTAGAAAAATGCCTTGTCTTTTCCATCTTCCATAGCCCAGGCCTGCTCTGCTACTGTATGCAGGGCATCCAGTGCCTCTTTTGTCTCTTTTAACAATGCAGAAGTTTCCCGTAAAAGTTCTGTCTGTACATCTACGTCCAGAACTCCCGCTGCTACAATGGCATTAATGGAATCTGCCAGCTGTCTGGCATAACGGATAACCGCAGGAATAATCTGTTTTCCCGCCACATCCAGCATAGTTCTTGCCTCGATATTAATGGCTTTGGCATAAGCTTCGTATTTGATTTCTCTTCTGGACTCCAGTTCCGCTTTTGTAAAGACGCCGAATTCCTCAAACAGCTTTACTGCCTTCTCTGTAGTCAACGTATCAATGGTTTCCACCATACAGGTGAGATTCGGAAGTCCCCTTCTCTCTGCCTCTTTCACCCATTCCTTAGAATAACCGTTTCCGTTGAATACAATTCTCTGGTGCTCCGTGAAGTTTTTCTTCATCAAATCGTGAACTGCTACTTCAAAGTCTTCTGCTTTTTCCAGAATGTCGCAGGCTTCTTTAAATGCCTGTGCCACAATAGTATTCAGCACCACATTAGCCGGTGCAATGGAATCTCTGGACCCCACCATACGGAATTCAAATTTATTTCCTGTAAAGGCAAAGGGTGAAGTTCTGTTACGGTCTGTGGTATCCCGCATAAATTCGGGAATTGCCTTTACCCCTGTCTCCAGTTTTTCACTTTCAATACTGTGGTCTGCCATACCGGTGGTAATCAGCTGATTCATCACATCGGTCAGCTGGTCACCCAAAAATACGGAAATAATGGCCGGAGGTGCTTCGTTTGCACCCAGACGGTGGTCATTTCCCACATCTGCTGCAGATTCTCTTAACAGATCCGCATGGGTATCCACGGCTTTTAACACACAGCTTAATACCAGAAGGAACTGAATGTTCTCGTGAGGCGTAATGCCCGGTTCCAGCAGGTTATGTCCCGTATCTGTAGTTAAAGACCAGTTGTTGTGCTTTCCGGAACCATTGACACCAGCAAAAGGTTTTTCATGGAGAAGACATTTCATGCCGTGCTGAGAAGCCACACGTTTTAAAGTCTGCATCACAATCTGGTTATGGTCTACTTCCACATTGGCTTCTGCGTAAATGGGCGCCAGTTCATGCTGGGCCGGGGCCGCTTCGTTGTGCTGTGTCTTAGCTGTTACCCCCAGCTTCCAAAGTTCCTCGTTTACCTGCTTCATATAAGCGGAAACCTTCTGGCGGATGGTTCCCAGATAGTGGTCATCCAGTTCCTGTCCTTTAGGAGGCATAGCGCCAAACAGCGTTCTTCCGGTAAATACCAAATCTTTTCTCTTTCTGAATTTTTCGTTGCTTACCAGAAAATATTCCTGCTCTGCCCCTACCGAAGGAATAACTCTCTTTGCCGTGGTGTCTCCGAAGAGGCGGATAAGGCGCAGAGCCTGCGTATTAATAGCCTGCATGGAACGCAAAAGCGGTGTTTTCTGGTCAAGCGCCTCTCCCGTGTAAGAACAAAATGCTGTGGGAATACATAACGTGGCACCTGCAGCGTCATGACGGACAAATGCAGGAGAAGTACAATCCCAGGCTGTATATCCTCTGGCCTCAAAGGTGGCTCTTAACCCTCCTGAAGGAAAGGAAGACGCGTCCGGCTCGCCTTTAATCAATTCTTTTCCGGAAAAACTCATCAGTACCTTGCCATTGGGAAGAGGTGCCGTAATAAAAGAGTCGTGCTTTTCCGCCGTTACTCCGGTAAGCGGCTGAAACCAATGGGTATAATGAGTGGCGCCTTTTTCGATGGCCCACTCTTTCATTTCGTGAGCAATGACATCCGCCATCTCCTGGGACAACTCTTTGCCCTCTAATATGGTCTGTTTCAAATCTTTGTAAACTTTTTTCGGAAGACGCTGCTGCATTACTTCGTCATCAAAAACATCTTCCCCGAAAATCTCAGATACATTGATATATTCACTCATTTCTGTGTTCCTTCCTCTCATACGGTATAGAATCTTCCCAAACATTTATAGCCCTGAAACTGTTTCTAAGATACCGCAAAATTTTCCAGAATGCAAGTATTTTTTTGCCAACTTGCAAATGCAGGCCAAGATTCCCTTCCTATCTTCTGCAAAAAATCCCAAATGCAAGAAGCAGCAGACACATACCGCTTATCCAGGACAAATCCCGGTTGGTCTTTTTCCGAAACCGACTCCCCAGTTCCCAGCCTGCCTTCATCATTCCCATACCGCCCAGGAAAGCCCCTGCTGCCAGCATCCACTCTCCCGACTGCATAAGACCAGTCCCCAACCCGGCGGCCAGACTGTCCGCAGACAGCACAAATGCCAAAATAAAGCCCTCTTTCATAGTCAAAACTTTCACGGCACAGGAATTTGTCTCTTTCCGAAAGAAAAAACTCATCATCCTGTAAATTCCCAGAAAAGACAACAGAAGAATTCCCACCCAGCAGGTCAAACTGTCCGGCAGAAAGGAAGAAAAAAAATTCCCCGTCAGCACAGCTGCGCCCAAAAGAGAACTCATCATCAAATTCATTCCTGCCACAATGAAAAATGGCATTTTTGTTTTTGCCATGCCATATGCAAAACTGACCACAAACGAATCTGTGGTCAGTGCAAGAATCAGTAAAATCCCATCAACAATTTTGATTTCACCCATTGCGTAACCTGATTTCTCTATTTTTATTATCATATGAAGAAACCGGGTACACAGGTTCCTGCATTTATTCTTCCGGCGTATGAATAAGGGGAACTTCCCCGTTTCGCGGCAGTACAATCTGTACAGCGTGTTTCATATTTTGAATCTCCACGCTTCTGTGTTCTCCGCCAAATTCGCCGTCCAGCGTCCAAGAAATTTCTTCCTCACACTGCATACGCAAGGTTGTGGTTTTAAATACTTCTATCATTTTGGAATCCCCAGGTCCCACCAGGGAAGCAATAATTTCATTCAATTCCAGAATATTCTTGGGTTTTCGGATAAGCATGACTTCAAAGACGCCATCGTCCAGCATGACATCCGGCCCGGTCAGACGTTTAAATCCACCTACAGAAGTGGCATTGCTGACCATACCGAAAATAAAGTCTCCTGACAACTTGCCTTCGTCGCTTTCTATCTGCAGGCTGTAAGACTTGATATTAAACAGCCGCTGTGTTCCTTCTAATATATAGGCAGCATGTCCCAGAATATTTTTCATATCCTGATTCGTTTCATAAGACACATCCGTAAACAGTCCGAATGCTGCAATATAAACAAAATAATCGTCATTAAATCGTCCCACATCAAAGGCGTGAGGCAGTCCCTCTACAATGTCCGTAGCGGCCTGCAGCATATTTTTTGAAATATGAAAGCTATTTGCAAAATCATTGGTACTTCCGGAAGGTATATAGCCAATAGGATTGGTATATCCCCCCAGCATCATCCCTGTAACAATTTCATCCAGTGTGCCGTCTCCGCCGCTCGCTACTACAATGTCATAGTTCGCCGCCTTTTTCCTGGTCACCTTCAATCCATCCATATAGCACTGGGTGGGGTGAACCGTAACCTCATATCCTCCTTTGACAAAAATATCCAGAATGTCCATCAGACGGTTTTTAATGCTGCCTTTGCCGGACCGCGGGTTAAATATAAAAAGCATTTTCTTACTCATTCAAATGGCCTCCTGTAAATTCGGAAAAAAAAGGTGTCCCCAAAGCAAATACCGCAACGGTCTTGCTTTTGGTCCACCTTCTTTCATCTGTTACATCTGTGTTCTTACACTAACTCCAGAACTACTTCCATAGCTGCATCACCTTTACGAGGTCCGATTTTGATGATTCTTGTGTAACCACCGTTACGGTCAGCGTATTTTGGTGCGATTTCTGTGAATAATTTTTCTACTAAATCAACTTCTTTAGTATTTTTCTTCTTTCCAGCAGCAGCTGTCGGAACTTCTTTCACTGGGTAAAGAACTTTTAACATCTGTCTTCTGGCATGTAATCTGGAAGGAGCGTCCTTCTTGATTTCTTTCTGTACTTCGTCGTATACAGTCACTTTCTTTCCGTCAACAACTTCTTTTACTCTCTTGCCGTCAGCGTCTTTGCGAGCAACTTTAGCTGTAACAGTTACTGTTTCAAAGTTGTCTTTTTCACGAACAGCCATAGCAATCAGACCGTCAGCGATTTTACGAACTTCTTTTGCTTTTGTTTCAGTAGTAACAATTTTTCCGTGATATAACAGATTTGTTACCTGGTTTCTAAGTAAAGCTTTTCTCTGGTCAGCAGTTCTGCCCAATTTTCTATATTTTGCCATTTTAGATTTCCTCCATTTGTGGAACAATGCGCCATGCTCTCTTCGGTCTTACTGACGCACTGCTTTTCTTCCATAAATTTGTCCTAAAGGCTTACTCCTCGCTTGGATTTAACTGTAAGCCCAATTCTTTTAATTTTGCCAAAACTTCTTCTAATGACTTACGGCCCAGGTTACGAACCTTCATCATATCTTCGGAAGTACGGTTGCAAAGCTCTTCCACGGTATTAATACCAGCACGTTTTAAGCAGTTGTAGGAACGAACAGACAGTTCTAATTCGTCAATGTTCATTTCCAGAACTTTTTCTTTCTCATTGTCTTCCTTTTCAATCATGACTTCTGCAGTCTTTGCACTTTCAGAAAGATCAATGAAGAGGCTTAAATGCTCGCTTAATACCTTAGCAGCCAGGCTGACAGCCTCGTCTGCGTCCAGTGTTCCGTTTGTGTAAATATCCAGAGTCAGCTTATCAAAGTCTGTAACCTGACCTACACGGGTATTTTCAACGGCCATATTCACACGCTCAACCGGGGTGTAAATTGCATCTACAGCAATCATACCGATTGGCATGTCATCTGATTTTCCTTTATCTGCGCTTACATATCCGCGGCCTTTGGTAATGGTCAGTTCTGCATTGAACTTGCAGCCTGTACCGCCATTTAAGGTGGCAATTACCTGCTCCGGATTTAAGATTTCCAAATCCTGGTCAACCTGAATATCTGCACCTGTCACAACGCCTTCGCCTTCAAACTCGATATATGCGGTTTTCGGCTCATTGCTGTCGCTTACGTTCTTAATCGCCAGATTTTTCAGATTCATGATAATTTCTGTCACATCTTCTTTGACACCCGGCATAGAACTGAATTCATGGAGAACACCGTCAATTTTCACCTGGCTTACAGCGGCACCCGGTAAAGAAGAAAGCATAATTCTTCTTAAAGAGTTGCCCAGTGTAATACCATATCCTCTTTCCAGTGGTTCTACCACGAATTTCCCATATCTCTTATCATCAGACATTTCTGTGATTTGAATTTTGGGTTTGTTAAAATCGAACATGCAAAGCCCTCCTTGCTACGCGCACAATTCACTTCTTAATTATTTAGAATACAACTCGACAATTAACACTTCGTTAACCGGTACGTCGATTTCTTCTCTTGTAGGAAGTGCTTTTACTTCGCCCTTTAATGCTTCCTGGTCTACATCTAACCAAGCCGGAACCAGACGTCCGCCGGTTACTTCAAGGATATCTTTGTATCTCTGAGAACCTTTGCATTTTTCTTTAATTTCGATAACATCGCCAGCTTTTACTAAGTAAGATGGAATGTTTACCTGTTTTCCGTTTACCAGTACATGTTTGTGGTCAACAATCTGTCTTGCTTCTTTTCTTGTTCTTGCAAGTCCAAGACGGAATACTACGTTGTCCAGACGTGTTTCCAGCATAACCATCAGGTTTTCACCTGTCTGTCCCGGTCTCTGGTCTGCTTTTTTGTAGTAGTTACGGAAAGGTTTTTCCAGAACGCCGTAGATGAATTTTGCTTTCTGTTTTTCTCTTAACTGAAGTCCGTATTCGGACACTTTTCTGTTTGCTCTTTTTAACTGTCTGGTAGATTTTTTGTCAATTCCCAGATATACAGGGTCAAGACCTAAGGATCTACATCTTTTCAGAACTGGTACTCTATTTACTGCCATGATTCACTGACCTCCTAATTAGACTCTTCTGCGTTTTGGTGGACGACAACCGTTGTGTGGAACCGGAGTTACATCTTTGATGCTTGTAACTTCAATACCGCAAGCTGCCAATGCACGGATTGCTGCTTCTCTTCCTGAACCAGGTCCTTTTACAAAAACGTCAACAGTCTTCAGACCATGGATAATTGCTGCTTTAGCAGCTGTTTCTGCAGCCATCTGAGCTGCATATGGAGTAGATTTCCTTGAACCTTTAAATCCCAGACCACCGGCACTTGCCCATGATAAAGCATTTCCTTCAGCATCTGTCAATGTAACGATTGTGTTATTGAAAGAAGACTGGATATGTGCCTGTCCGCGTTCAACGTTTTTCTTAACACGCTTTTTTGTCACTTTTTTTGTAACTTTAGCCATTTTTAAACTAACCTACTTTCTCTAATATTTAAACTCAACTGTAATTTTCATAATTCAGGCCGCCGCCTGTATCGCAACAAAAAAATTATTTCTTCTTGTTAGCAACAGTTCTCTTAGGACCTTTTCTTGTTCTTGCGTTTGTTTTTGTTTTCTGTCCACGAACAGGAAGTCCTTTACGATGACGGATTCCTCTGTAGCATCCGATTTCCTGAAGTCTCTTGATATTCAGAGCGATTTCTCTTCTTAAATCACCTTCTACAGGAATCTGTAACTCTTCGATTGCGTCACGGATTTTTCCTACTTCTTCGTCAGTAACATCTCTGACACGAGTGTCAGGATTTACGCCTGCCTTCTCTAAGATACGGTTTGAACTTACTCTACCGATTCCGTAGATGTATGTTAAGCCGATTTCGATACGTTTTTCTCTTGGTAAGTCTACACCAGCTATACGAGCCATGTATTTGTTCCTCCATTTTCTGTTAATATTGTTCCTAATTGAGACACAAAAAACTGACGGGGTCTTCTGCGTCCAGCCGCAAAATAATTTTACGCAGCCTTTCCGGTATTTGGCGGATACCGGTATTAAGCAATATTCCGGGTCATCGAAACCGCGCACCGCGCGCTCCGACAACAGGAACCATCCTCGGTAAACAGTTCCCTCAGGGTCTAAATCTGCCCTGGATTCTAATATCACTATATTTAATCAGTACGAACAACGCGTCCTTGCGTTTCATACTGCAGCCGCACTAAAATTCACACAAATCAATGTCATAACTCTGCTATAAATTTCAGATATTAGCCCTGACGCTGTTTGTGTTTTGGGTTTTCACAGATAATTCTGATACTTCCCTTTCTTTTGATAACCTTGCACTTTTCACAAATTGGTTTTACAGATGATCTAACTTTCACTGTTCTTCCTCCTTTCTGAGCATAAAAGTACGCTTTATATAATATCACCTCTCTGGAAAGAATGCAAGAGCTTTTTTTACAAAATTTGTAATCTCCTGCACTCTTTTTTCTCACTGCCTGATTTCTTGGTCTTCTAAACCTCTTTTTCTTCTATTTCCTTTCTGCCCAGCCGGACATCCTCCATAAATTCCGCCAAATCTTCCGGCAGATGTTCAAACAGATACGTTCCGCTTTTTTTCTGTTTTTCTATATAATACTCCCGGATTTCCTGCTTCATCATCCGGATTTCTTCCTGCAGGTTTCTGGCAGACATTCTGGCCGCTCCCTGTCCCAGGATAATCACCTGTTCCAGGGCATCAGACGTAGCCACAGTCACATGATGTTTTTTTCCGATTTCGTGTACCGTCTTTTCAATATACTGGTCTGCGGTTTCTGCTTCCTTTGTGTAAACCACATGGATATTGTGATATTTCTCCACAGCCCCCTGGCCGCCTTCCACCCGGTAAGCGTCAAAAACCAGAATCAATGTACATTTTTTATATCCCTGGTAATTGCAGAGAATATCCATCAGCTTATTCCTGGCGCCTTCCATACTGGTTTTTGCAAGTTCATTTAAATCTTCCCATGCAAAAATAATGTTGTAGCCGTCCACCAACAGATACTCTTTTTCTTTCTCTTTCTTCCTTCCTCCGCTTTTTCCGGAAGAAGAATCAAAAGAAACACTGCGCACAGTTTTCTGAAATGCATTTCTCTCCCGCTTTACGGGTCCATAAGTCCTGGCAAAAATTTCTTCCAATTCTTTTTCATCCAGGCGAATCTGAGAAAAACTGCGTGGCACAGCTCTGGCTGTTTCTATCTGAATGTCTTCTTTCTTTTTAGCGGATTCCACATGGGCATATTCGTCTACTTCATCCCAGCTGACCGTAAAACCGGCACCATGAGAACAGAATACAGAGCCCGTAGGATTTTCCACATCCGCTTCGGAATTATAGCCAATCGTTTCCAGCACCTCATCCTGGTTGTGGCAGGGTTCATATCCTTTCAAAGTACAGAACAGCCTTCCCCTGCCGCCTGTATAGGAAGTCACCTCTCTTTGATAGCCGCTCATGGTCACTGCGGGAGCCATTCCCGTAAGCACAGCCATCTCTTCCTCCAATTCCGGTCCGGCAAAAGTTCCGCTCATCTTCTGAATATCCGTCATGGCTCTTCCCACCAGTTCCTGAGGCACTTCCAGACGGTATTCGTACACAGGTTCCAGAAGGATACTCTTTGCCTTCTTTAACCCCTGCCGCACAGCCCGGTAAGTGGCCTGTCTAAAATCTCCACCTTCCGTATGTTTGATGTGTGCTCTCCCCGCGGTCAGCGTAATCTTCATATCTGTAATGTCCGCTCCTGTAAGAACGCCCTTGTGATTTTTCTCAGCCAGGTGGGTAAGCACCAGTCTCTGCCAGTTTTTATCCAGCACATCCTCGCTGCAGGAGGAGGCAAACTGCAGTCCCTTTCCTCTCTCCAGAGGTTCCAGAAGAAGATGTACCTCCGCATAGTGGCGCAGAGGTTCAAAGTGGCCGATTCCCTCCACAGACTCTGTAATGGTTTCCTTATATACAATACTTCCGGAGCCAAATTCCACCGAAACACCGAATCGTTCCTGTATTAAATTCTTTAGAATTTCAATCTGCACCTCTCCCATGACCTGCGCATGGATTTCTCCCAGACTTTCCTTCCATACAATATGAAGCTGCGGTTCTTCCTCTTCCAACTGTCGAAGCTGGAGAAGCATTCTATGTACATCACAGCCCTTCGGCAGCCGGATTTCATAAGTAAGCACCGGAGCCAGCAGCGGACTTATGGATTCTTTTTCCATCCCCAGTCCTTCTCCTGCAAAGGTTTTGGTAAGTCCTGTCACTGCACAGATGGTTCCTGACGGCGCCTCGCTCACTGTGCGAAATCCTGCCCCTGCATAGATTCTTATCTGGTCTGCTTTTTCTTCCCATTCTTTCCCCTGCAGCACCTGCTTCACTTTCAGGCTGCCGCCTGTAACCTTCATGTGAGTCAGACGGTTTCCCTTATCATCTCTGGATATCTTGAAAATTCTGGCGCCGAACTCTTCTCCATACTCCGGCTCTTTTATATAGGTTTCCAGTCCCTCCAGCAGTTCTTTCACCCCAAAGGATTTCAGCGCAGAACCAAAGTAACACGGAAATATTTTTCGTTGGGCAATGAGGTTTTGTATCTCAGAAACAGAAATCTCCCCTTCCTCTAAATACGTTTCCAGCAAATGTTCATCACACATGGCAACTTCTTCTAAAATATCCTCTTTTTTTCTGTCCTGTCCAAAATCAATACATCTTTCATCCAGCTTTCTCTGCAGTTCCAGAAGCAGCACTCTTCGGTCCGTGCCTTCCTGGTCCATTTTATTAATGAAAAGAAACACGGGAATCCTATACTGTTTCAGCAGCCGCCAAAGGGTCTGCACATGCCCCTGGACACCGTCTGCGCCGCTGATAAGCAGCACTGCGTAATCGAGCACCTGCAAGGTTCTCTCCATTTCTGCTGAAAAATCCACATGCCCCGGCGTATCCAGAAGGGTGAAGGACTTTTCTCCCAACCGAAAGCCCGCCTGTTTGGAAAAGATGGTAATGCCTCTTGCCCGTTCCATGGAATCTGTGTCCAGAAAGGTGTCCTGGTGATCCACCCTTCCCATTTTCCGAATACTGCCTGTATGATAAAGAATGCTCTCGGCCAGTGTAGTCTTTCCTGCATCTACATGGGCCAGAAGAGCCATACTGATATTCTCCATTGAAAATACCCCTTTCTGTTCTATGGTATTTTTCTTATCATAGCACAAAAAGGGGTATTTCAGCAAACCTTATTCCCATTTGCCACCAGCTTAAACCTGCAGCCCAGCACCTCAGAAGCCCGCTTGCACATCATGGTTCTTTTTAGGAAAATCTCAAAATAGTCCATGACCGTACACATTTCATCATCCAGTTCCAGACTCATTTCGATGACTTTTTTCTCCTTTTTCACCTCTAAAGAAGAAGACAGCACCGCATAATTCACCCGGTCATGAATGTCAAAATTGGCAGCTGTGGGATTCTGCACCCGGTTTCTTCTTACATCCGTCTTATCTGCCAGAATCAGGGCTGCAGACACCACATCCACCGCTGTTCCCGTTTCCTCGTCATGGTTGCCGATAGCCGTCATCACTGTAACCGCCTCCTCAAGGGGCATTTTCCGCTCTTTTAAAATCTGATAAGCCAGAAGCGCTCCACTTTGTGCATGGTCATGGCGATGAATACCGTTGCCGATATCATGCATATACCCGGCAATTTTACTCAGCCTGATTTCCCGGTCTCCATATCCCAGCTCCTTTAAAATTCTTCCTGCTGTTTCCGCTACCTTTGCCGCATGCTTTCTGGAATGTTCAGTAAATCCCAACTCCTTTAACACCTGATTGCCATGTGCCAAAAGCATGTTAACCTCTTCATCTTTCTTCATATCCATATACGTAATCTGCTTGTATTTTTCTTCTGCCATTGTTTTCTCCTGTTCTGTCTTTCTCATCAAAAAAGAGTATAAATTCCATACATCTGGAAATCATACTCTTTTTTTATGTGATTTGTTATCCTTTTTCCGTAAAAAGTGTGTGAAATAGATACTTTTTCTTCATTCGGTAATACACAAAGCCCACCAGATCAGCCAGGGCCCATCCAATGGGCACCGACCACCAGATTCCCAGAACCCCGATGCTCTCCACCGAAGATAAAAGATACGCCAGGACCACGCGGGTTCCCAGAGAAATCACCGTCAGTACCACGGACATTCCCGGCAGCTTCACAGCCCGGTAGAAGCCATACAACAGAAACAGACAGCCAATGCCGCAGTAAAACGCCCCTTCGATGCGTAAATACTCCACGCCTGCCGCCAGAATTTCCGACTCCTGCGGCTGGACAAAAATCAACAGCAGCGGTCTGGCAAAGAAAAATACACCGCAGGAAATCAGCACACAAAAGACAAAAGCCATTCCTACTGCTTTTCGGATACCTTCCCGGATTCGCTCCTCCTTCTTTGCCCCGAAATTCTGTGCCACAAAGGTAGAAAAAGCATTGCCGAAATCCTGTACCGGCATGTATGCAAAGGAATCAATCTTTACGGCCGCTGCAAAGGCCGCCATAATTACCGTTCCAAAGCTGTTTACCAATCCCTGCACCATTAAAATTCCCAAGTTCATCACAGACTGCTGCACTGAAGTCAAAAAGGAAAACTGTGCCAGTTCCTTCAGCACCTGCCGTCTGGGACACAGATACTTCCGCTGAATCCGAAAGTGTGTCTGGGTTTTCCAGGTATACAAGGCAATCCCCACCCCGGAAACGTATTGGGACATAACTGTTGCCGCGGCTGCCCCTTTCACACCCCAGGAAAATCCAAGAACAAACCACAAATCCAGTACAATGTTCAATACCGCACAGGCTGCCAGAAATACCAGAGGTACCACAGAGTTCCCCACAGCCCGCAGCAGGGCGGCATAGAAATTGTAAAGAAACACTGCCGGAATTCCCCAGAATATAACCCAGAGGTATCCCCGCATCATGCCGTAAATTTCTTCCGGTACCTGCAGAAGGCCTAAAATAGGGTCAATCAGCAGAAAAACCAGAAAATTCAGCGCCGCCGTTACTGTAAAAATCAGAAGAAAAGCCGCCGTTATGCTCTCCTGCAGCTTTTCCATCTCCCCTTCTCCGAACCGTATGGAAAACACCGCGCCGCTTCCCATACAAAGTCCCAGAAAAACAGAAGTTAAAAATGTCATAAGTGTATAAGAAGACCCCACCGCAGCCAGCGCGCCGGAGCCTAAAAACCTGCCCACAATCAAGGTATCCGCAATATTGTAAAGCTGCTGCAGCAAATTTCCCACTATCATAGGAAGAGAAAACAACAGCAGTGTCTTACCTACAGGGCCTTGTGTAAGATTTTTCTGCATGTGAAAATGCCCCCTCGTTTTATTCTATTTGTTGATTATAGCGAAAATCCTGCAAAAAGACAACGGTTCTCTGCACTTAATATAACGCATTCTCCATGCAAAAGCATTTAAAAAACTTAAAATTTTCAAAGTTCTGCTTTTTGGTATGGTGCTGCTTATCAGCCTCTATTCCCGGACTTCTTTTCTTCGATAAATCCTGTATACCACAGGCAGAAGTCCTGCACACAGCACACTGTAAAGTACCAGCAGCACAGGCAGGGCTCCTATTATTTTCCCGCCCAGAGAATACAGACTAAAATGGGAAATCACCAGTTCCACCTGCAGCAGCTGATCTGGCAGAAGTCCCAGAATTTTATCTAGAAAAGGAATCTGGGTTTCTGCCAGAAAAGAGGGCGCCAATATCAGCGCAAAGGGAACGATGACGGCTGCCGTGCCTGAATGACTCCATGACGAAATCAGCATGGTTAAAAGTGTGAAAAACAGACAGCCAATATATCCCCCAAGCAATATGTAAGCGTATTCCTGCCCTATAGTCATAGCATAAAAACTTTTCCATTTTCCAAACTGGGTCTGTATTACACATTGACTTCCCTGCAGTCCCAGACACCCCAATACAACCGCGCTGTAAAGAAGCATGATTCCCCAATAAACAAGTGTGGCAGTAAGCACTCCTGCCTTAATTTTCGCCAAAACCGCTTTTTTCCTCCCATGGTAAGAGGCAAAATAAACAGAAGCTGCACGATATCTCTTTTCGCAGGAAAAGATACCGGATACCAGGAAACCTACCGTAAGAACCACCAGCATACAAATCGTTGGAGACCAGGTAAACCATGCATCAAATCCATCCGAACTTTCGTAATACCACGGTGTCTCCAAACTCTTGTATTGGTTTACAAGAAACTCTTTTTCCGTTTTCGTAAACTGGTCTGCCCCTCCTCCTTCTTCTGCAAGCCAGGCTTTCAGATTTTCTGTCCTTTTCTTATAAAATTGCCCTGCCTCTTCTTCCGTCAACGTGTCTGCCCGGAAATAATCATATTCCTGAAATCCTGTAAATGCTTTATTTAACAACTCACGAATATCTGAAAATCCCTGTTTCCGACTAAAAGCCTGATCGTTCTCTTTTGTATTTTCGGACTTTGCCTGTGGGCTCTGGTTCACTTTATTATTTTCACGGATAACTTGTTGAAGCCGTTCTGTTGTCAGTGTTCCCTTCCACTTTTCCTTCTCTTTTTCCAGATGACGCGCTGCGGCAATTCCCTTTGTTCCTTCCCCTTCCGGATTTACATAAGACACTTCTCCCATTGCAAAATATATGATAAGGCACAATGCAAATCCCAGAAAAACAAGCGCTGCCTTACTGCTGCTTTTGGAAAAGATTTTCTTCATTTCATAAAATACCATGATTGTCACCCGCCTCTTCGCCAAAATAATATAAGAACGCATCTTCCAGGGACGGAACTGCCTCTTTTGCATACTCTGCCGGCTTTTCGCCTGCAATTACCCGCACCTGTACTCCCTGTGTATCTGCTTTCATATTGGAAATTTTATATTGTCGCGCCAGCAAAGGAACCGCTCTCTTCTCTACCAAACATTCCCAGACCTTCTGCTTCATAGATTCTGTTATCTGTTTTGGTGTTCCCTGGCGAACAATTTCTCCCTCATTCATCAGCCAGATGTCATTGGCTATATACTCCACATCAGACACAATATGGGTGGAGAGAAGCACCAGTCTGTCTTCTGAAAATTCACTGATGAGGTTGCGAAAACGGATACGTTCATTGGGGTCCAGACCTGCTGTGGGCTCGTCCAGAATCAGGATTTTAGGGTGGTTCATCATAGCCTGGGCAATTCCTGCCCTTCGCTTCATGCCGCCGGAAAGTTTTTTCATTTTTCTGCCTGCATATTTTTCAAGCCCCACGGCAGCAAGCAATTCCTTTGTCCGTTTCTTTGCCACAGCCGGGGGAAGCCCTTTGATTGACGCAATGTACAGCAGATAATCCCGCACGGTGAATTCCGGGTAAAAGCCAAAATCCTGGGGCAGATATCCCAAAAGTTTCCTGTATTCTCCTTCCATTTTAAAGATATCTCTTCCGTCACACAAAATGTTTCCTTCCGTAGGGGTGAGCAGGGTACACAACATACGCATAAATGTGGTTTTCCCCGCACCATTTTTCCCCAACAGCCCATAAACGCCTCTTGTCATAGACAAATTCAGCTGTTTTACCGCAGTAAAATCCCCAAATTTTTTTGTCAAATTATTCATTTCCAATTCCATTCCAGTTTTCCTCCCAAATCTTCCGGCTTCCCGCCAGCAAATGTTTTACAAGCAAGCAAAGAGCAATCACTGCCATGCCAAACAGCCCACACCAGATTGGCATGGTAATGGCCTGATAAAGTCTCTCGTTTATCACTATGCTCCACCATAAAATACTCCACGCAATACAGCCGCCTATGGCTGCAAGTTCATTCCACCCATGTCTGCCGGATAAAATTCCAAAGCAAATACACGCTGCCACCACCATGGGAAATAAAAATTGTGTCAGCAGTTCTGCCATGGCTATCTGCAGACTAAAGGACGACACCAGACAAAAAACAGTGAGTAAAAACACGTCTGTCATCCCAAACAGCAGCAATCTTGCCGCATAAATCTGGCGAAGGGAATAATAAGCGGCCGCCTCAATTTCCATGGAATTACAGTTTCTATTCTTCCACAACTCAGGAATCAGCAAAATCACAAACAAAGCCCCCGCCACTCCCATACTTCGCTGTACGTAGAACGGCTCTCTTGTACAGGAAAGAAAACTCCACAGACTTATCAGAAGCAGGGCCTGTAACATCCACCATCGTTTTCGGATATATCCAAGCTGGGTATATAGAAATTCTGTTCCCGATAAAATCCGCTTCTGTTCTTCTGCATAAAAAACCTTTTTGCTCTGCTCTATGGTTCTTTTCCTACAGATTTCCCGGGCTTGTATGCTCCTGCTTTCTTTATAAAGGCGCAGTTCTTCTTCCAGTTTCATGTTAAATTCCCTCCTTCCAGCAATAGTGCCAACTGCTCTTTTGCCCTTTTTATCCTGTATTTTGCAAGAGGCAGACCAATTTGCAGCACCTTTGCAATCTCCCTCAGTTTTAACTCCTGAAAATAATACAAAATCAACACCTCCCGCAATTCTTCCGGCAATTTTCTAAGAGCCTGCTCCATATCCAGTCTCTCTGCCACTTTCTCCAACTTTCCGTTCTCTTCTTTTTCCTGTTCAAATACCTGCTGTTCCATGGGAATTTCCCGACTCTTTCGGTAAAAATCCCGGCACAGATTCCCTGCAATGGTGTAGAGATAATTTTTTGTTTTCCCCTGGTATTCATAAGCTGCAAGCCCTGCAAAAAATCGTACAAAAACTTCCTGTGTGAAATCTTCCCCATACTGTGCATCCTGACAATGATATGTACAGTATTTTAAAATTTCGTCATAGTATTTGCGCACAAAATGTTCCATGGCCTCTTCCCTGCCCTGCTTCATTCTCCGTATCAGTATAAAATCAGAATCCACAGTTTCCTCCTTCCTCCCTTTCAAAGTCAAACGCCTGTCCTTCTATTATATATAACGCAGCAAACAGAAAAAAGGATAGTCTGCATGAAAAAAAAGAGCTATCACACACCTATTGGTATGTCACAACTCTTTTTTTCTGCGAACAAAGCTTCCTCAATCCTGCATATTTCTTTAGCAGGTCGCTCCGCCCACTAAATGTTTCTCACCCTTAATATTTTCTTCTTTTCTGCTCAGTAAATCATCTGCCATGAGCTGTTCCTGTACATTTTCAAATCCCAGTCTTGCCACGGTATCTGCAAAACGCTCTCCTGTAATTCCTTGCTCTCTGAACAGCAGAATTGCTTTTTCCACAATGGAAAGTACCTCTTCTTTCTCCGTAAACACCTTATCCAGATAACGTCCCCGTGCCACCTTTTTGCCCCAGCGTCCGCCAATGTAGATACGGTATCCATTGGTATAGTTTTCAAAGGCCTTAAACGGACATTTGCCAATGCAGCGACCGCAATGGTTGCACTCATTGTCCGGAATCACAATCTTTCCTTCCACAACCTTTGCCGCCTTAATCGGACAATTTTTTTCAATGCGGCAGACTTTACAGCCACGGCATTTTTCCATATCCACCATAGGAACTCTCTGTCCGATAATACCCAGGTCATTTAAATCCGGTTTCACACAGTTATTCGGACATCCGCCCACTGCAATTTTAAACTTGTGCGGAAGCTTCACTGCGGAATATCCGTGGTAAAATCTTTCATGAATCTCTTCAGACAGCCCAAATGTATCAATGAGTCCATACTGACAGGTGGTTCCCTTACAGGATACTACCGGACGAACCTTGGAGCCAGTGCCCCCTGTTTCCAAACCCGCCTGCATAAGATATTCACGAAGAGGTTCAATATTAGCAAAAGATACCCCCTGAATTTCCATGGTCATACGAGAGGTCATAGTCACCTCACCGCTTCCGAAAAGTTCAGCCGCTTCTGCAATCGTCCGTGCTTCCTCGGCTGTAATCTTTCCGTTTCTGGTAATCACACGGCCGTTAAACTTATCCAGGGTATTTTTGTCTTTTAAAAATCCAAGAGCTTTTACCCGTTTCTCTTCTTCCAGTGATACGGCCCCTTCTGGATTTTCTACTTTTACATCGTTAAAGAACGTTGCCCCTTCCAGAACCACAGTATTTTTATATCCATAGAAACGCATACGGTTCTGCAGGAAATAGGCACGTTTTCCTTTCGCACATACCAAAAGCAGTTTTTCTTCTTTATCCAGCCCTTCGATTTCTCCCTGCACCGCAGAAAGGTCTACATAACGGGCTCCATGAATGGACGGCGCCAGACCTGCATCAATAACCTTATAGCCTTTTGCCTTGCCTGCCGCATATTCCGCCGGAGTCATGCTCACCAGTGCTCCGTTTATCTTGTTGAGCAGCACATGTACCGCCTGTACAAAAGGATGAATGGCAGTGGAAAATGGCGGTGCATAAGCAAAGTCTGCATTTTCAAAATCTTCCAGAACAGCACCCATATTCAGCCCCATAACGGCAATATCCACCATCTTGTCTACTGCACCGGTTCCCAGAACCTGTACCCCCAGCAGTTTATGTGTCTCTTTTTCTGCAATCAGTTTGGTAATAAAGAAGCCTGCTCCCGGATAATAGTGTGCCTTGTCATCTGTAGGTACCAGAACCGTTACAACCTCATATCCTGCTGCCTCTGCCTGCTGCTGTGTAAGACCTGTGCGTCCCACATGCAGACCCGGAAGTTTTACGACACCGGTTCCCAATACACCGGGATAAGTTTTCCTTGTTCCGGTCAGTATCTGCGCCAGGGTTCGGCCTTCCATATTTGCGGAAGAGCCCATTGGCGACCACTGCGGCTTTCCGGTAATGCGGTTTGTCACCATGACACAGTCTCCTGCTGCATAAACATCTTCCAGACTGGTTTTCATCGTATTATCAACCAGAATCGTTCCCTTAGACATTTCCAGACCGCTGCTCTGCAGAAATTCTGTATTGGGACGAATACCGGCTGCTGTAATCAGAAGTTCACAGCCCAAAAATCCAGCAGAAGTTTTCAGTCCGGTCACTTTTCCGCTTCCAACCACCTCTTCTGCTTTTGTATCTGTAAGAACACGGATACCCTCTTTCAACAGATGTTTTTTCACATAAGCAGCCATTTCCTCATCCAAAATATTGGGAAGAAGCTGGGAAGCAAAATCCAGGACCGTAACCTGCACGCCTTTGTTCTTCAGATTTTCTGCTGCTTCCAGCCCTATAAATCCAGCTCCGATAACAACGGCCTTCTTCACCTGGTTTTCTTCCATATAAGAACGAATAGCCGCTGCATCATCCGGGGTACGCATTTTAAATACACCCTGCTGTGCCATACCTGGAATGAGCAGTTCTACCGGAGATGCTCCTACAGCCAGAACCAGCTTGTCATAAGTACAGACTTCTTCTTCTCCTGTAAACAAATCCTTTACTGTCACCTGCTTTTTATCCGCGTCCAGAGATATAGCCTCTTTTCCGGTTCTTACCTCCACTCCCGTCAGCTCTGCATATTTTTCAGGAGTGTTTATAATCAATGCCTCACGATTTTCAACCAGACCGCCTACATAATAAGGAAGCCCACACCCAGCGTAAGAAATGTTTCTTTCTCTGGTGATTACTGTGATTTCCGTACTTCTGTCTTCTCGTTTCAGTTTGGCTGCTGTCTTGGTTCCTGCAGCAACGCCTCCTATAATTAGTACTTTCATTCTATTTCTCCTATTCTTTCTCAACTGGTGCTTTGTTTTGCTGGTTATCCATTTCTTTTGGCTGCTGTCTATGACAGCAGTGCTCCATATCTGCACATTCCGGCCTCACCTTTTCGCATACAGCCACATCTCCTCCGCTTATGGTTAGACTTCGCCCATTCACCATAGCATCTGCTATTTTCTGTCGGGCGTTGTCATAAATCCTCGTTACCGTTGGTCTGGAAATGTCCATTTTCACTGCACATTCTTCCTGTGTCATTTTCAGAAAGTCCAGAACACGAATCACTTCATATTCATCGTATGTAAGATTGACACTCCCATTTGCGGTACAGCCCTGCGGTGAAAAACTGGTGACTTTCGGTTTTGAGCAGATACATCTGCGTTTCTGCGGCCGTGCCATATATCCCCTTTCCTCAAATAGATAAAAGATAGTGATTTCTATTTTTTCGCTTTCAGAATACCACCGTTATGAACATATGTCAATATTTTTTTTTCAAATTGGAAAACTATCCCTCAAACACAGCGCCTCCGAGGATGTCAAGTCATTGTCACAAATTTCTATCATTTTTATCTGCTCAGCAGTATTTAATATATTCAATTGATATTCCGCAATTTCTTTCAGTACTTCAAACCGTTCTTCCTTCTTCTTCCCTTCTCGTATCATTTGGGCATTGTGCGTTTCTAAATTAGAAATTACTGTTAGTTCATTAATTGTTGCAAAATCTCTGACATTATTTTTCTTGGCAAGTTCTGGATTCTTTTCTCTCCAAGCTTTTGCTGTAAACCCAAACAAAGCGACATTCACTATGTCTGCTTCTTCCGCATATGCAATCCATTTTGAATCTTTTTTAAAATCTCTCTGAGGCAGGATATAGTTCTTCACTGCATCTGTCTGAATCAAATAATTACTTTTACTAAGAAAACGTTTTGCATTCCATTCTATTTGTCTTGCGTTATTTTCTTCTTCCTTCAAACGTTGGAATTCTTTTATCAGATATAATTTAAAAACCGGGCTAATTGCAGACGCAAATTCAAAAGCTACGTCTTTATGAGCGTAGGTTCCTCCATATTTTCCACGCTTTACATAAAGACCAACGGCATTTGTTTTCTGAATCCATTCAGAAACACTTGGTGTAAATGTTAATAAACCCGCTTGCTTTTTAAAGTGTTCAGATTCGAACACTTTAAATGCTGGATTGTATATTTGTTCCCATACAGATAAATACTCTAACGTTCCACGATTTCTTAACCAATTTCTCACTACATCAGCCGCTCTAGAGGAATTTGATTTTACTTTAGCAATATCTGTAATGCAAATATAATCATCTAATTCTTCTTTTGAAATAGTAATTTTTACGTTTTGAACATCTATGATTCTATTCTTCATTCTTTATCTCCATTTTTTATACACACAGCAAAACAGCCTCCGAAATAACGCCTGCAACCAAACCAACCAGAATTCTACCTAAAACGGTACAAAATACAATTCCCATTATTGGATGTCTCTCCTCCCCTCCTTTCAGTTTACCGTAAATTTTTTGTTCCCATTCACTTTCTTTATCCTAAAATATATCCATGAACTGCAATTTTGATTTTCCTGTGAAGTTTTTACTTCTATCAGTATGCCATTATATATGTACTCCATCGTATATCCCTTTTTACAATCCTCGTTTTATCTGTAGTACTTCTGCATATTTCAATAAACGATCATACAAATATTTATTTTCCTTTATACTATTTACTATCTCTATTTCCGTTTTTCCCCCTAAACGATACAGATCACAAACAGAGCGCTCAATATTATAAATATTATAACTGCCGAATTCCGTCTTTTGTTTTCTTATTCCAAAGTTAAAATTACTGTTTGAAAAATAATGTCTTTGTACCGTAAAATCCATTTTCATCATACTGCGATCTGTTCTTTCTGTTGCAACTGATAAATAATCCGGCTCATGTGCCAGTACACCTTGATAGTAAAGTGCACTGTCCATACAAATAACCGCACGAGGATTGCTCAGACACACTTCAATGCATTTATAATCTAACGGTTTCCTGCATTGTTTCCCCACAAGCCAGTAATGTCCATAACATACTTTTTGTAAATACCCTTCTTCCACTAAAACAGAAATCTGACGATTCGTGAATCCTTCTGCCAGAAGTTCTTTCGTTCCTACATAGCCACTGTATTTGTTATATAAAGTTTCAAGTTTAATGTACGTATTCCTTCTCATATCTTCTCCATTTGCATTTCTTATCACACATATTATTGCATTTTTTATTACACACGTCAATAGGGTTTTCAAATTGGAAAACTATCCCTCAAACACAGCGCCCCAAACCCCAGCTGATTATTGGGATACTCCCCGCCCAAAAGAGGCCTGGCTCCTCTTCTTAAATACGCCTTTACCTTCTGCCCATACAAAAACAAGTCCTCGCCTCTTACAATCCCCCACTCCATCATAAGTGCCGCTGCCCCTGTGACAAACGGCGTGGCAAAAGAAGTTCCCGTGCGGCTTTCATATCCGTCCCCTGGGGCAGCTGTGGTAATTCCCACTCCCGGCGCGGCTAAATCCGGCTTAATTTCGTTGGTCACTCTGGTATATCCTCTCCCGGAAAAATCTGCGTAAGCCAGATACCGGGAGTCATAGGCGCCTACGGAAATCACTCTCTGGGCCGTAGAGGGAATGGTCTGTGTTGTCTGCGGTGTAGGCTGCAGAAAATGGGTATCTTCATTTAATACACCGCCCCCCGGCATCCACAAATCATACCTGCCATCCACAATCTTCCCTGGAATCAGCCGGATTTTCCACGTTCCGCTGTCAATATATTCGCTGCGAGGCAGCATTTCCACATAGATTTCCTGTGCCAGACTATAAGGCGCCGGTTCTCCGTAATACAGCAAAAGTTCTGTATTTCCCACAGTAAAGCGCTGCGGTCCCAAAATCTCCTGAAATGGCCCCACCCGCTGTCCTCCGGGTAGCAGCAGCTCCATTGTCATTTCATCCACATACTGCTTCCATATCTGCACATTCAGACCAGGCTCATACGCCCCCACATTAAAAGAAATTTCCGTAACTTCTCCCGCCAATACGGTTCCAGAAGTATGAAGCGCCCGGTTTCCCTCGTTCCCCATTCCCACACAGATAACACTTCGTCCCGTAAGCGCTGCATTATCAAGATAAGTTTCCAAAAGAGATTCTCCACTGTGAGAGCCATAATTATTTCCAAAACTCAAATTCAGCGCCAGCGGTATTCCCCGGTCTGCGGCCAGACGAATGGCATAATCAATGCCCTGCAAAAGTTCTGTAGTCCTCGGAAATCCGCCTTCCCTTGGGGCGCCTAACTTTACAACAAGCAATTCACTTTCATAAGCCACACCCCGGTATATCCCGTCAGAGGCTCTTCCATTTCCGGCAGCAATTCCCATGACTCCGGTTCCATGTCCGCTCAAATCCCTGCTTGGCACTATCTTCTCTCTTTCAGCTCGGCTTCCTGCCTGCAGAGCCTCATTGATTTCCTCCTGTGTGTACTCCGTTCCCAGGGAATAGCCTTTCGGCGGTCTGCCTGCTATACTCTGGTCCCAGAGCCTCCATATCCGGGTACTGCCGTCCGGATTCCGAAAATCCGGATGTGTATAATCAATGCCCGAATCTACACACGCTACCAAAATTCCTTTCCCTGTCAGTGCTTCCCCCAAAGGAGAAAAACGACTTTGCACTGCCGTCATACAGGACGCACTTTTCCCCTGATTGACAGCAAAAAAAAGCCTTTTCGGCTTTTCCACATATTCTATGCCGGGAAGTCTGGAAAGACTTTCGATTTTACTCTCTGCAAGAGTAATCACGGCGAAGCCATTTAAAAGTTCTGCCCGTGGCACCTCTTCTCCAATGATTTGCGAAAGATTTCCTGTATATTTAATAATTAAGTCCCATGTCCGCTCCACTTCATTATACCCGATACCCAGTTCCGGTGACTTTTCCAGTTCCTCCGGCGTTGCATCCAAGGCCAGGTTCAAAAGATTCTCCAGCTTTTGATTCTTCATGCTGCACTTCCTGCATTTTCTTTCAGTTTACTCCCAACGGGCTGAAAATATATCTCTTTTGCAGAATAAAATTTTGTCAGTTTTCTCACCTAATCAGGAATTCTATACGGAAGAAAGAAAAACTTAAACACATACCAAATAAAGTTGGTACTGCAGTAATCCCCAGCACCAACTTTATCTACAATTTTTTTATAATATTTACCAATTGCCTACCCTAACACACAGCTTCTTTTACCATCTTTAAATAAATTCGACAGTTCTGATGATTAAAATCATATTGCAATGCCTTTTTAAATTGCACGGCTGCCTCTTCCTTATTCCCCATTCCAACATTGGCAAGTCCCATCAAGTAATGACAATGTGCCCTATTCTTTTGATTCCTATCATCCTCAAAAATCAAAAAATCAGGCAAGGATACAGCAAAGTAATCATTTTATCATATAAATGTTTCTTACCGTAATCCATAAGTTTATTAAAGCATACGCAGGCAGCATTTGTATTTCCAAGTTTCCGATTCGCAAGTCCTTTATAAAGAATCATATCTGCCGGCTGGTCATAATAATACATAGCTCCTGCCGGTTCATCAACTCCAAGTTCTGCATTTTTGAAACATTCTTCAGACCTTTCTGCCTCTCCAAATTCTGCTTCTACAACTCCAAGATAATAATAAATATTGTTATCCTTGGTTCCTTCCAATCTTCCTTCGCCTAAATTTACGGGGTACAATAAAGCTTTTTCCAACAGTTCTTTTGCCGCTTTAAAATTTTTCTTTACAATCTCTTCCTTCGCCATCTCAGTCAAAGCAATTTTATACTGTCCTGAGATTCGTCCTTCTGCACCTTCCCATGCACGGAATCTATGATTCATAATGGTATCATAAGCTTTCTGATGCATGCCTAAAAGATTATACAAAGTAACATATTCCAGCATAACATCGTCACGCTCTGCAAGAATATCCTTATGTGCTTCATAATTTTGTAAT